>JABSPL010000167.1 GCA_013215105.1 Flavobacteriaceae bacterium | reverse complement strand
TGCTTTCTGAAGATTGAATTTACTCTTAATAATATTTTTAGAATAAAATATTACGTAAGGAGATATAATATTTGGAATTATGCCGAAATCTAAAATTTAGATAAGTTAATTCTGTTAGTTTCTCAGCAAACCCTATATATAAATTGAAAATAAATAACAACCTTTATCCTAGAATTGTAAATGATTCTTTAGCTCTGGTTAATTCTGATTTTTCGTTAACTAAAAGCCAATTTTGTTGGGTTGAAAAATTTTATATTGAAGGAGAAGGGTATATCACAAAACCTATTTACAATAAAAACGGAAAGATAAAATCTCCTTTTGACATAGAAACCAGCAATCTAAAAAAAGGAATTTACAAGTATAAAGCACAAAATTTAACTCTTGTCGATGATATAGATGAAGTAGGGTTTTATTACTTAACAAAGCACTGTAGAGGTATAGAAAAAATGATATCAATTGACGATATGGTAAAATAAACCTAAACCCAAAAACTAAAAACCACCCCTTCCTCAAAAAACCTAACAAACATCAGAAAACACTCAGCAATTAAAATAATAAGAATATATTTGCAGTCAAAATAATACAATCATAATGAGTGCAGAACAACCTGAGGCATTGCGACCTACCAAAACCAAGGCTATAATAGACGATTTCAAGCAGTTAACCAAAGTACGTTTATCGCTTAGTGTTGTATTTTCGTCCATAGCAGGTTATATGTTGGCAGCGCCACAAATAGACTATACTATATTGTTGTTGCTAGCCGTTGGAGGATATATGATGGTAGGGGCATCTAATGCGTTTAACCAAATAATCGAAAAAGACACCGATGCTCTTATGGAGCGTACCAAAAACAGACCTATCCCTACTGGGCGTATGAGTACTCGTACTGCTATGGTGGTTGCGGTTTTGTTTACTATAGGCGGTTTGGCTATACTTTATTATATCAATCCTAAGTCGGCATTTTTTGGCGCTATATCTATATTTTTATATACTAGCGTTTATACACCTCTTAAGGCTATCACTCCACTAGCAGTTTTTGCTGGGGCTATACCGGGGGCTATTCCTTGTATGCTTGGTTGGGTAGCTGCTACTAACGAGTTTGGTATAGAGGCAGGGGTATTATTCTTGATACAATTCTTCTGGCAATTCCCACACTTTTGGGCTATAGCATGGTTTCAGAACGATGAATACAAAAAAGCAGGATTTAGCTTATTACCTATGGGTAATAAAGACTCCAAAGCTATAGTACAAATAATACTATATACTGTAATGATGATAATAGTATCGCTGATACCAGTATTGGGAATATCGGGTACATTTCATATATACCCTGTAACGGCAGTGCTAGTGTTCTTGCTAGGTGCTTATGTATTATGGCATGGTATAAAGCTATACAAAGACCATAACGACAAAGTAGCTTTAAAATTGATGTTATCGAGCGTATTGTATATCTCGCTAGTGCAGATAATATACGTTGTAGATAAATTTTTACATTAGAAAATAAAAAACTAACAAATATGAATAATCCTATAGTATCTAATCCCGAATTAGAAAAGGACTTAAAGGAAGGTAAGAAAAAAACAGGGAAGCCTATGTTATGGGTTTCTATGATAAGTATGACTATGATGTTCGCTGGGCTAACTAGTGGTTACGTTATAAGTCAAGGAAGAGCTGACTGGGTAAACTTCGAGATGCCAACGTCGTTTTTTATAAGTACTTTTCTTATAATATTGAGTAGTTTTACTATATATATGAGTAAAAGAATGATATTAGCTGACAAGATGAATCTTTCTAGGTTATTGTTAGTTTCTACTTTTGTGTTAGGTATATTGTTTGTATATTTCCAATTCGAAGGATTTGGGCAACTTATAGAAATGGGGCTTTATTTCACAGGAAAACAGAGTTCTATATCATCATCGTTCATGTATGTATTGACTATTGCACATGTCTTACATATATTAGCAGGTATCCTAGTATTGATGGCTGTTATTTATAATCATTATAAGTTACGCTATACTAAAGAGGAAACGTTTGGTTTAGAGCTAGCTAGTATCTTTTGGCATTTTGTAGATGCATTATGGATATATCTATTTTTCTTCTTCTACTTTATTAAATAGAGAAAAAAATTGTAGTTTTGACGAGTAAAAAATTAAACTAAATATAATTATATAGATTTATGGAAGCAAATATTGCTGAAGACAAAGGTAAAGACGCTTGGGGCGGAGGCACAGCTAAGCCTATGGGAGCATCTTATGGAAAGATGATGATGTGGTTTTTTATAGTATCAGATGCACTTACGTTCTCTGGCTTTTTGGCTGCTTACGGAATGATGCGATTCAAATTCATTGATTCTTGGCCTATAGCCGATCAAGTATTTACTCATTTCCCGTTTATACACGGGCATTATCCTATGTATTACGTAGCGTTGATGACGTTTATACTTATATTCTCTTCTGTGACTATGGTATTAGCCGTAGATGCAGGTAAGCAGATGAAACAATCTAAAGTTACTTTCTATTTGTTCCTTACCATTATTGGTGGGATTATATTCTTGGGCTCACAAGCTTGGGAGTGGAAAAACTTTATAAACGGTAGTTACGGAGCTATACAACTTAACAGTGGCGAAATAGTTCACTTTGTAGACAAAGACGGGCATCAGGTAGCACTTAAAGACTTCGTAGTTGCAGACCACGAAAGAGAGTTACACACAGATTCTAAAGGTATTTGGTTCGAAGGCGAAAGCGATGTGCCAACTTATACTACTAGCGAGGTGTTAGCAGGTTTTGAGTCTCATCACGATATAGACCTAAGAATACAGAAAATAAACCCAGAGACCAAAGAGAAAATAATAGTTTCAAGGGAAGAAGCAATGTTGATTTTGGCTAAAAGTAAAGCTGTAATAGAAGGGGCTAACCTAAGGGTTAACGAATACGGAAACACATTGTTTGCCAATTTCTTCTTCTTTATAACAGGATTCCACGGTTTCCACGTACTTTCGGGGGTTATACTTAATATTATGATATTCATAAATACTATATTGGGTACTTACCAAAGAAGAGGACATTACGAGATGGTAGAAAAAGTAGGATTATACTGGCACTTTGTAGATCTTGTATGGGTATTCGTATTCACATTCTTCTACTTAGTTTAATTTATAAAAAAAACATTGATTTAAAATGGCACATTCACATAAAGCATTAATTTGGAAAGTATTCGGAATACTTTCAGCAATAACATTTGTAGAGGTAATATTTGGTATAGTAAAGCCAGATGCTTTGTACCTGACTCAGTTCTTGGGTACTTCGTTACTTAATATATTGTTTTTGGCACTTACTATAGTCAAAGCATATTATATAGTTTGGTATTTCATGCACTTAGGCGAAGAGAAAAAGGGACTTATATGGTCTGTTTTAGCTCCTTTGCTAATACTTATACCTTACTTAGCAGCTTTGCTTCTTATAGAAGGTGGTTACTCTAACAACTCTATGTTGTTCCCTTATATGGGTTGGTAATACTTGATCGAAAATTATTAAAAAAAGGGTAGTGCTATGGTACTACCCTTTTTTTTGTGGCTGAAAGCCAAATGACATAGTTTAGTGTTATTTATACCAGTTATATCAGTTAAATTTCTAAATGTCATAATAGAAACAGATTTGTTTTTTGTTTTTACAAGGCAAAATAATTCAGCATAGCCTTAGCTATGGTTAATTTTTTTTAACGAAGTAAAAGCGGAAAAGAAACTGTTTATATAGGACAGATGGAAGTTTAAATGGTATTACATATCTATACGATAAATCTAGGTTCTAAAGGATATGATATATAATAATAAAGCACCTTTACTACGAATAGTAAAAGTGCTTTATATCGTAAATAAACTTAAATTAATGTTTAAAAGAGTCTCCTTTAGCTTTATTGTATTTTATATAAAATCTATTAGGCTTTTGATTAGTAAAAATAGATTTAGGATTACCTATCTTAACCTCACCACAATACTCTCCTTTGGTTTTACTTATTATATCCTTAGCCATATAGTTAGTTATCTGCCCTACATAAAACTCATTTTTTATACTGGTAATATCTTGACTAGTTTTGTCAGTAGAGTACGATATAATATTACTAAATACTATAGGGCTGGTTTCGTTTTGATAGTCGATAGAGTTTAATTGAGCCTTTTTAGGATATCTAAACAGATCACAGTTCCTAATAAGATCGGTATGTATAGAGTATTCCGATATGTTTTTGGATGTATAAGCAGGTATAGTTATAACCTTTTTCTCTTTGACCGATACCGAGTTACCCGAGGTAAAAGTCGATGTTTTACTACTCTCTTTCGTTTTCTTTCCTGTAGGTATACCGTCTTTTCCTATAACTTTAATAGTCTGTATTACGCTAGAGTTAGTGAATGTTCTATTTTTGAAATAATCGTATGACACTCCATTACTAATAAAAAAACACTCATCT
The DNA here is from genome assembly GCA_013215105.1 of Flavobacteriaceae bacterium. Classification (GTDB taxonomy): domain Bacteria; phylum Bacteroidota; class Bacteroidia; order Flavobacteriales; family Flavobacteriaceae; genus DT-33. The sequence goes on along the minus strand of JABSPL010000167.1, from coordinate 6,988 downwards.
AAGTTGATATAAATGTTTTTATCGGTTTTATTAAAAAAAGAGAAGGCTATAGTACCTCCTTCGCCCCATAAATTATAAATAACTTTACAATCATCGTTTTCGTATACCAATTCACCTTCGATTTCCTTTATATCCTCGGGTATTTCTACATTGTGTACCTGATAATAATAGGTAGTAGTAGAACACGACATTATCATATAAGCTACAGCAATTACAATTACATTTTTGATTTTACTTAATCTAACTTGTTTTTTCATAGTTTTTGTTTTTTTATTACAATTTCAATAGTAAAAGTATGAAATAAATATTGTAGAGCCTAAACATAAATAGATAAATATCAGAAAACAAACAACATAAAGATGTTCTTATAGAGGCATAGAGGAAACCATAGAAAACAGACGTATCTGAAGTGTTAAAACTCCGTTTTAGAAGGTAGATGTATTTCGTTTTTTTTAAGTTTTAATCAAATGATACATTTGTCTATATAAAAACAAAATTATAGATATTTGCTAATATCTATAATTTAAAATTATCTTTGTAAAAGCTATAGTTGGTACTATAGAGATATCTAAAAACTAAATATCACAGATGAAAAAAGCACTTTTATTAATAACATTATTCATATTGCCATTAGGATTGTACCTATTCTTGTCTTCAGGAGTTAATTCCTTCGGAAAACTACCAGTTCTTAAAACAGAAATAGTAGACCCTATAACTTTTACCGAAAACACTAAGCAAATAGGGTTTAAAGACAAAATAACGGTATTAGTGTTCGTTGGTAGCGATATAGAAAATAATAAAATAGCTATAATGAACCTAAATCAGAAGATATATAAGCATTTTAACAACTTTGACGATTTCCGTATATTATTGGTTTCTGACAAAGAATCGGAAGGAGAAATAACAGCTCTTATGACACAAATAAACACAGCGACAGGTACCGATATGGCTAACTGGAACTCTATTTTCTTGAACGACGACAGTACTAAAACTTTGTTTGACAGTTTAGAAAGTCCTTATCTGTTAGATGAAAATAATTATAGCCCGTATGTTTATATAATAGACAAAAGAGCAAGGCTAAGAGGAAGAAACGATGACCAAGACATAGAAGGTGGTATTTTACACGGTTACAATATGGAATCGGTTTCTACACTTAACAACAAAATGGTCGATGATGTAAAGATTGTCTTAGCAGAATACCGTCTAGAGCTAAAGAAAAGAGGTAAAATGCACAGAGATATATAAGTCTTAAAAAAACAAATATGAAAGAGTTACGACATATACATAAGTATTTTTTGAAATACAAATACCGTCTTTTGGCTGGTATCATTATTACTATTACATCTAAAATAATAACTGTACAGATACCTCAGTATGTGCGTAAGTCATTGGATATTGTAGAGAGGTATCAGGAAGATAATTCTATAGGTTTAGATTTAGTGAAGTCAGAACTTTTGCTATATATAGGTATCACTATTGGTATAGCTATACTGTCTGGTTTTTTTACTTTTGCGATGAGACAAACCATCATAGTTACCTCTAGGCTTATAGAGTTCGACCTCAAAAACGAGGTTTATCAACAATATCAACGTCTTAGTTTGAGTTTTTATAACAATAACCGTACGGGCGACCTTATGAACCGAATAAGCGAAGATGTAGGTAAAGTACGTATGTATTTTGGCCCTGCACTTATGTATACTATCAATATGCTTATATTGTTTATAGTTGCTATTACCAAGATGTTCCAGATAGACACTACTTTGGCTATGTATTCTATATTACCATTGCCAGTACTATCGGTTTCTATATTTGTTTTGAGTAAAATAATAAACAAAAGAAGTACTGTAGTACAGCAATACCTGTCTAAAATGACAACTTTTTCGCAGGAGATGTTCTCGGGTATTAGCGTAGTTAAGTCGTATGCTATAGAAAAGGAGATAGAAAAAGAATTTTACCAAGTAGCTAACGAAAGTAAAGAGAAAAACATAAGTCTATACAAAGCACAAGCTTTATTTTTCCCACTTATGATGCTATTGATAGGGGCTAGTAATGTACTTATCATTTACGTAGGAGGAAATCAATATATAGCTGGGGAGATAACTCTAGGTACTATAGCCGAGTTTATAATGTATATAAACATGCTTACTTGGCCTGTTGCCGTCGTAGGTTGGGTTACTTCTATGGTACAACAAGCAGAGGTGTCACAAGGTCGTATCAATGAGTTTTTGAAACAAGAACCTAGTGTTACTAACTATGCCTTAACCAAACAAGAAATAAAAGGTGTTATAGAGTTCGAAAACGTAAACCTTACTTATAAAGAAAGCGGTTTACAGGTACTAAATAATATGAACTTCACCGTAAAACCAGGAGAAACTTTGGCTGTACTAGGTAAAGTAGGTACAGGAAAATCGTCGGTGCTTAACCTAATAGCAAGACTGTTCGACGTAGATAGCGGGAATATAAAAATAGATGGTATACCCATAAAAGATTATGATCTGCAATGGTTAAGAAAGCATGTTTCTATGGTTCCACAAGAAGCTTTTTTGTTTTCGGACACTATAGAGAACAATATAAAGTTTGGTAAACAAGACGCTAGTTATGAAGAGGTGATAGAAATAGCCCAAATGGCGGATATTCACGAAAATATAATGAGGTTTAACGGCGGTTATAAAACTGTATTAGGCGAGCGTGGGATAACTCTTTCGGGAGGACAAAGACAAAGAGTTTCTATAGCCAGAGCCTTGATAAAAGATAGCCCTATACTGCTGTTTGACGATTGTCTATCGGCAGTTGATACCGCCACAGAAGAGAAAATATTATATAACCTAAAGAAAATAAGTAAGGAAAAGACCACTATAATAGTGAGTCATAGAGTGTCATCGGTCAAACACGCCGACAAGATAATAGTACTAGAAAATGGTATAGTCTCAGAACAAGGAACACATGAGGAATTGCTTTATAGTGATGGATATTATAAGTATTTGTACGATACCCAGATTGGTATTGATGACTAGTTTAATAGTTCTTAGAATAGCATAAAAAGAGCCGATATTATTGTTGATATCGGCTCTTTTTAGATTTATACAGTTACTTGTACTATTCGTATGTTATTTCTAGTACTTAAAATCGGTGAAATCGACGAAGGAGATTCATGAACTCCTATGGAGGAATAAGAAAGGTAGTGAGCTAAAACAAAACTCTTCGGGTACTGTACTTGTTTTCACTACGAGTATTTTACAAAGACATCTTACTTACTAATCAATTATAGTTTTTGATGAGATATCATTAATTTATTATTTATAAGGGCATAATAAAATTTCCTTTACCTATTAGTAGAATATATCTAAACATACAACCCACTCAAACTAAGTTTGCAAATGTTCTTTTTTAGATAAATAACACCTCAGTAAACACGCCGACAAGATAATAGTACTAGAAAATACTATAGTCTCAGAACAAGGAACATATGAGGAATTACTTTATAGTGATGGGTATTATAAGTATTTATAAAAAGTAATTGCTTTTTATAGCAAACACATCTTAAAACATATATTTATTAACAAACATCTTTTTAAAAAACACCATACATATACAAATAACAACAAACAAATGTGCTATAAACAGACATATCATTATAGGTGTAGCTATGGTTTTGGATATAATACCTGAGAATACTAATAGTAATTATGTAATTAAAAAAGATGATATATATATTATAACTACCGAATTATGTACTTTTATACTTAGTTCCTTAAAGATAAAAGGTAAGTACATGCCCAAAAAAAGCAGATATAACCATGCTATAAGTATAAACCTGTTTTAGGCACTAAGTTTGAAAAATAAGGCATACTAACTAAACAATTTAAGATTAAGATAGTAAGTTAAACAATATATATATGGTTGATATTCTTGTTTTTTACAAGGTTTTTACTGGCACTAACCAGTGTATAAAGCAGTGAGAATATAGTAGAACAAGAGAAAAAACAGCGCCCATCAAGCTTAAGTACTTAACACAACAACACGTAGGCATAATTATATTTTATTACAAACTAATATTCTCAGAGTAAATGATAACAACAACTACAACTTCAGAACCTGTTTAAAATCTTTTTTGTGTTCATTCCAAATATTTACACCAGCTAAGTCGGAACCTTCTTTCTTTAATTGTTTTCTCATATGATAAGCTGTCAATATACCTGCAAAAACATTAGCCGAAAATATTCCATAAAACACACCTATAACACCAAAATAAGCCCCGATTAAAGTAAAAGGAACTGTAAACAAAAGAGACTTTACTAACATTATTTTCATAGAGTTAGCAGGTAGTTGCAATCCGTTAAATATAGACGATGTGATGATAAACAATCCGTAAAAAACATAAGATCCACTAACTATATAAAAGTACATAGATGTATAATTAATTACTTCAGTGTTTTTACTAAATACAGTAGCTATAGGTTTTATAAAAACCATAAGAACAAAGAATACTATAATCCCCAAATATATAGAAGCTTTACCTCCAAAAACAATAGACTCATTGACTCTTGATTGTTTTTTAGCTCCTATATTTTGAGCTATAAATGGTGTTATAGCAGTACTTACCCCTAATATACCTATCATCAATAAGGTTTGAATTCGACTAGTGACACCAAATGCCGCTACAGCTTCGGAGCTTTGCTTGGCAAACAAAAATGTAAGATACATAGCAGTAAGTGGAGCTATAGTTTGAGTAATTACAGTAGGTATTGCTAAGCGAATAATCTCCTTTATTATGGATAAAAATCTCAATAGAATATCGTTTAACTTTACAGCTAAGAGTTTATCTTTTATCAGCAAATAAGCCATACCTATAACAACAAAGACCCAAGAGTAAACAGTAGCCAATGCAGCACTTTCTATTCCTAGTTTAGGAAAGCCAAATCTACCAAATATAAGAATATAGTCAAAAACAAGATTTATAACACCTGCTATTGCCATTATTATTTCAGGGTTTCTTACGTTTCCTGTAGCACGCAATATACCTCCAGCCATAAGCCCTGTTGTTAGCAAAGGTATACCATACATCAGAGGTATTATATATTGTTTGATTAGAGGAAGTACAGTCTTGTTGGCTCCCATTAGCATAAAAATATCATCAACAAAATATATTCCTAAAGTTGCAAAACTAACTGCTGTTACTATACTAAGAAGTAAAGACATAAATGTAGTCTGATTTATTTTGGTACTATCGTTAGCTCCTTTGGCTGTTCCTATTATTATAGAAACCCCAACCGATAAACCTATAAATAAGCCTACAATCAGAAAATATATAGTAGAGGAAAAACTCAATACCGTAAGTTCATCAGACCCTAATTGCCCTACGAAATAGGTGTCTATTATCTGAAATAAAAATGTAGAAAGCATACCTATACTTATAGGCACACTCATAGAAAGTAATATTTTATTGGTCTTTCCTTTGGTCAAATTTGTATCCATTTTTTTGGTATTATAAAGCCCTCTGACTATATTGTGTCAGATGGCGAATATTAGTGTGTTATTAATATTTTCCTGCGAAAGGATAAAAATGCTTAGTCATAATTTCTACAAAACCTCCTTTAGATTGCTTTCCTGAAAATGCTTTAGGGTTAGTGTAAGAACGTAACATCTCAGCCCCTGCTCCCTCCCATGTAAACGGAATAGCACCGGCTTGAACCATTCTGTCTATAGCCGTATCGTGTGCCATATTGGTAGCGTCACCCATACAGTCTACCAAAATATAAACTTCGTAACCAGCCTCGATAGCGTCTAAAGCTGTGTATGTAGGACATCCTGAAGTCCAAAGACCTGTTATTAACAATTTCTTTCTACCTGTCTTCTTTACAGCTTTTACCAATGCTTTGTTTTGCCAAGCATTTAACGATACTCTGTCTATGTTATTCACATCGCTGTTTATAAGACTTTTTACAGACTCTACCGTTGGTTTACTACCTGCCATTTTTACTCCTATGGTCGATTCTATTACGGGAACTCCAAACAAATTAGCCGTTTTTATCATTCCTTGTATATTGTTGACCATCACATCTTGGCCTATGTTTTTTACCACCTTTATAAGGTCTGGTTGCCAGTCTATGACTAGTAATACGGTATTTTCTCCTGTCAATAAATTGTCCTTTTTAGGGTCTTTTGGTACATAATTAGCGTCAGGGCTTTGAGCTAATGCGCTTACCGAAAACAATACTGTTAATACTGCTGTTGATACTAATTTCATCATCTTGGTTATTTTCATTTTGTTTGATTTACTTGTTGTTAAATTATTTTCTTTTATTGATATATTCATTTTACTTTATTTTAAAGATTATTATTTGACTTCTCTAGCCTTTGCCAACGCATCACTTAGTAACTCTATAGCTCCTTGCTCGTAAATAGACTCGACTATCTGTACATCGTCGCCCTGTAATTTATATACTAATTCTTTGTACTGTTCCAAACTCCATCCTTGGGTATCAACATTGCCTCCAGGTATTTGTCGTTTTGCGGCACTGTATCTGCATGCTCCGGGTGCGAAATATATCACAGACCATTTTCCTGATTTTAACTTTTCAACAAAATCTACATCGTCGGTTGTTGGTATATATGTTGCGTTTCCTACCAGAGGAGGTACTATTTTGGAAAACTCCAAAGACAATACAGGGTAGCATCCACGTGCTAATATGCTTTTGTTAGAATTATCTGTTTTACTTTGTGTTTCTTTCATCTTTATCTGTTTTAAATTTTTTATAATCAGGCTTTTTTTTTAGTTACTCTGTAATTAATTCCCAATAGCGTTAACGTATTTGTCCTGGCTACTGTTTCGATCGTTTGGTTGTTATAAATAGGGTCTGCTGAAAAAGTATTTATTTAACTAATACTTAGTTAAATAAATACATAAAACACTTATTTGTATATGGTCAAATGCAGGTTTATTGCTATATTACAGCAAATAACCATGCATTATGATAAATTATACTTC
>JABSPL010000166.1 GCA_013215105.1 Flavobacteriaceae bacterium | reverse complement strand
ATATAGCTAAAAATAGTAACTCGTCGTTCCTCCTCAAACATTCTATTTTTTTAACGCCATATAACTATTGTAAGCTTACGTTTTACGACTAAGGGCGGTTGCTTACTAATGACATCTGGTATAGGTAACATTATTATTTTTTACTAGCTTCTATCAATTTATTCAAACTCTCCGATACATCTTCCTTTTTCACCCAACCAGTTATTATTTTACCCTTAGCAGTTTCATATTTGAAGTTTACTCGTTTAGGATAAGCCGATATTACCTCTATTATATCGCCTTTTACTAAGTACATATTGGTTCGGTTGTTACCTCCTCTTTCTTTGTATATATAGGTTTTGTCGGTGGTTATTTTTCGTACTCCTATTTCTAGGAATTCACGTATGTAGTTGCGTTTGTCTTTTAGGCATCTAGTGTAGAGTTTTTCTAATACTTTCTGGGGGAGACGTTTTATTTTATCGAACCAAAACAAGTTCTGACTATATATCTCCATATAATCATCTCCTAACTCTTGTATTTCGTATTTCCCTCCTATAATAAAGTTATCTTTACGTGTGCCGCTCTCACGTAGTGTATATATAGTATCACTTTTCTTAGTAAAGCCAAAGTGTAATATACGTACCTTAAAATAATCTTTATATTTATCACTATAGAGCACCTGTAGTACCTCTCTGCCTTTAAAGACATCATAATGCTCAGGACTGTCTTGGCTTACTTTCCAAATACCTTTAAAATCATCAACGTGTAATTTGTTTTGAGCTAATAATGTATTAAAACTTAACATTATTAACACCACAATTAATCTATCCATTTTTTATCTATTTTAGTTTTTAATTCCTCTCTTTTTCCACCTCCATTTGTACCTCCATTTACAAACCACGTTATTTCATCAATATCCCCATCATCAGCAAAATCATTTCCGCTTTTCATAACTCCACCTCTATCCTTCTCCGTATTCCACTCAATCATACTAGCTTGCATGGCTACATCAATATCATTTTCAAGTAAATCCATAAATTGTGTTATAGTCTTTTTACTACCTGTTTCTTCTTTCCAGTTATTGTATATACGGGTGTATTTCTCCTTTCCTGTAATATGAATAAATCCTTTCCCTAAGTATAACGAACCGTCTTTTGTGCTTTTAGCACCATTACCCAGCCTACAACTATATACATAATCGAACAAGCTTTTAGAATTGGTGTAGCTCGATTTTACAGCTAACTTAGTCTTTTTCTTCCATGCCTTATAGTTTTCTGCTCTTCTTATATTTTCGGCATGAGATTTACTCCAAATATAATCATAAGAAGGATAAATCTCAGTCATTTTAGGCCCTTGATAACTGCTAGGGCAAGAATCTGTTACTCCATCATATCCATCTATCAAGTCTATATACTTATATGTCTTTTTAGTTGATGTCATAGTTCTTCTTACTTTCACAAATACAGTGTAAATAGCCTTTTCATCATAATTATGATTCTCCTTTAGCTTTTTCATCCCACCTGTTTCATGTCCTATTTGAGCAAGAAAATGCTTCATTCTCTCAGGTGTATTTATCTCATATTTTCCACTATACTTATTTATAGCATCGGCTATTTCTTTGGCTTTAGCCTCATCTAAACCAGTAAACACATCGGTCAACAACTTAGAAGTTATAGGAACTTTAGCTTTTTCCTCTCCCAACAAATACTCCTTAAAAAACTCTCCTTTATCAGCAGTTACCTTAAATATAATATACACCTTTTCATCGACCACATATTCCACTTTATCGTACAAATGTACGTTTGCCGTTTCGGAATAATTAGTAGTACGGCTCTTATACTGGCTTACTTTCCAATTTGCATCGTCTAGTTTACCATCAAGTTTCTCTTTTACTTCCAATATTATTCCGTTTAGCTTTGTGCTTTCTACCTCTATTTCTTTACCAAAAAGGTATGTTCCTTTTTCTAAGCTAAGCTCTTCTTTTTCTCGTATTTCTTTTAGTATCTCAGGTAATTTGTACTCTTTCTTGTTTTCTTCCACAAGCTGTGAGTCTTTAGAATCATCAAAGTTAAAAGTAAACAAATTATTTAAAGAAGTTAAAATATACATTTTAATTTCTCTCTCTGTCTCTTTAAAGTGAATCCATAAATCTTCCTCAGGGTCAGTGTCTACTATAGTATTCAACTCCCCATCATCATCACTATCAAATAAATACAGCTTAAACCCAGCAGCATGCATCTTATCCCAATCCATGTGAGTAAAGTTTTCACCTCCATCAGCCTCGCCATACATTAACAAATCCTTATTATCACTATGCTCCAAACCAAACATCCCATGCCCTAGTTCATGAGCTAAGGTGTGTTCATAACCACCAGAAGAAAACACAAAACCAAATTGCCTTTTTCTTGGCATAAAACCTTATTATATTCTTTTTGCATAGACAAAAAAGAATCAAAAACTCCTAGCCTCGTAGTCAAAAAACTACCTTACTAATAGTTATATAGCTAAAAATAGTAACTCGTCGTTCCTCCTCAAACATTCTATTTTTTTAACGCCATATAACTATTGTAAGCTTACGTTTTACGACTAAGGGCGGTTGCTTACTAATAACGTTTCGTAGTTTTAAAACGAATCCCTACATCTGTATTTATAAACCAAACACTCCATGCCCCAACTCATGTGCTAAGGTGTGTTCATAACCACCAGAAGAAAACACAAAACCAAATTGCCTTTTTCTTGGCATAAAACCTTATTATATTCTTTTTGCATAGACAAAAAAGAATCAAAAACTCCTAGACTCGTAGTCAAAAAACTACCTTACTAATAACGTTTCGTAGTTTTAAAACGAATCCCTACATCTGTATTTATAAACCAAACACTCCATGCCCTAGCTCGTGAGCTAAAGTGTGTAAAGTGTCGTTATATTCATTATCACTCTTAACATAAGTCGAAAACACAAAACCAAATTAATGATTCCTCTGCATAAAGCCTTTTACGCTACTATCACTTGGGTTTTGTTTACTTATCTTAGATACTCCCAATTTTTACTTTTACTAGAGTAAACATACCGAGTATAATCAAGCCCTATTTCAAAATAGACTCTATAATTTAAAGAATCTATCAATTCATATTGGCCGCCATTTTCGTTTCCTTCAAAAGACTTTAATTCTCTAATATCTATAGGGAGTCTATTATTTTCTAATTTGTATAATTCTATTTCTTATATTCATAGAGCTAATCACCTATAAATAAATTAGTCCTATATATGTAATTAGGGTCTATTATCGTGTTTTTGTATAATAGCACATCTCCATCAACAAAGAAGCTATCCCAATACGAAAGTTCAGAAGGATTGTAAATATTACTTAGCTTATCGTCTTTGTTGTCGTAACCAAAACTATAGATATAGATAGAATCGTTTTTGACTATAGCACTGTAACCTATACCTCTGTTAGAAGATAATATAGAGCTCCTAACAATAGAGTCTTTGTGAATAAAACTAATAAACTCAGTGCCTTTTATGTCTTCATCTTCGGTATAGTCCATATATACATTGTCTAAAATAATACCTAGAACCATAGCATTAGTTTGGTAAAGCTCCCTGTTATGGTTATGATTATTATATTTGGCACCAAACCAAAAAACTATAGCAAACACTACAAAAGCATGTTCTTTTTTTATGATGCTATCACCAAAGATATATGTCCAAACCTGTGTCCATAAACGAGTGTGCTTATAGTCGTTTATCATATTATCAACTAATCCTGCATCGAATAGCTTTTTCTTTTTTATTCTAGCTTGGTTTACCTTTATAGCTCGGTGTACTTCTGATATGAAGAAAAAAGAAGATAGAACGGTTAATATAAACATCCCATGTACTCCTATAGTATTGTAAAGTAATTGTATTATCAATCCTCTGGAAGAATCTCTAGTGTCTTCGTTTTTTTCAAAAGAATATGTAAAACTATCAATATCTGTAAAATAATAATATATTTCATATATAAGGAAAACACTTAAAAACACCATAAAAAGAATTCCAACCAATTGTTCGTGCCATGAATTAAATTTCTTTGACTCTTTGTTTTTCATATTTATTAATTTGTAGTTTCCTTAAGTAAATTTGTTAAGAACCCTTCTAACACTTCTTTGGTTTTATTATTTAATAACCCCATTTTTGTTAGAGTAGTAATCATTAACTTAGCTGCACTTTCATCTTTTATAAAACTCAAATAATCAACTACATTTTTGTTACTGCCTAGCTTTTTAAATATAATAGGAATAGCATATATTATTATACATTTTCTAACACCACCTTCGATAGAATCAAAATCAACTTTACCTGTATTTTTAAACTCACTAAAGAAGTCCATAGAACATGATAATAGTTTTCTGTAATTTTCATCTTCTTTTAAAGTAGTACTTACAGCTCCCAGAAAGGCTGTTTTATAGTTAAGCTTTTTTTTGAAAATATATTCTAATATTTCCCCACTAGTTTTATTGGAGTTCTCTTTTTTACTAGTCTCTATCATTAGGTTAATAGTCAGTTGTATACTTAGGTCAAAAGCTATATCTAAGGCTAGGTCTTTAGCAAACTTTTTAACTAGAGCTTTGCTGGCTGCTACCGTTAGGGGTTTACCTCCTTTGGCTATTTTAGCTGCTTTCAATACTTTTAGTAATTTTGCTACTTGTACTACCTCCAGTACTATAAACCCTGCGGCGGCTAGTCTGCTTGCCTCTTTATTGTCAAAATCTTTTCCTGTAATAACTATAAGTATATCTTCTACAGGTAAGGCGTATCTACCTATTTCCTTAGAGAAACCTATTGCTATATCTTCTAATTGGTCTACTAATTCTGTCGGTTTCCCTAGGTTGTATTTGAGCCATGTTTTATTTTCATCAGAGTATTTCATAAAAAACTCATCACCCTCGTTATCGGAACTAACGTATATATATTCGTCCTTATCGGTTTTGTACACCACTCCTTTACTTGTAAGAGTATAACCTATTATATATAAATTCTCTCTTAATCTAAAATTATGAGGATTATCTAATGCTATAAAATTAACATCCTCTACCCAATCATCCACAAAATCATCTTTGCTATTTAAATTGACAGGAGTATTTAAGTTTATTATTCCAAATAGGCTTTGTACATAGGTATTATCTTTTTTATAAGAATCTAACTCTACACAATCGTTACCTATAGTACCTACTACTTTAGCTTCCGAAGGTAATGTTATGTGTTTATTATTAGTGTCGTTTATCCAAACATAGTCTACAATACAGTCCTGTTGTTGCATTCGTGTATATACTCTAGCTCCATTTTCAGCCTTTGGAAGTTCCGATGTATCTAAAGTAATGTTTTTATCGTCTATTTTATTAGTTTTAATATTCTTTATATCTAGATTTTCTTGTAAGCTTTTCCATTTATCAGTCTCTACATATCTCGAAAATTTGCCACTATCGTTATCTTTTAAGGATATGTACTTTTTGTTGTTATAAACAAAGGAAGTTATATATATCTTATCTTTCGAATGTACCCAGTTACTTATACCTTTTTTATCTATAACGGTTCCGTCTCCTAGTACCAAACCATCAAAATTAATATAAGTACTTACCACATCAAACTCTTCAATATTCAAATCAGAAAGATAAGTAATAACATCACCCTCACCCAACTCCCCATCATCATCATCATCAAATAAATACAACTTAAACCCAGCAGCATGCATCTTATCCCAGTCCATATGAGTAAAATTCTCACCTCCATCAGCCTCGCCATACATTAGTAAATCCTTATTATCACTATGCTCCAAGCCAAACACCCCATGCCCCAACTCATGTGCTAATGTATGCTCAGCATCACTAGTAGAAAACACAAAACCAAATTGGCGTTTACGTGGCATAAAACCTTATTATATTCTTTTTGCATAGACAAAAAAGAATCAAAAACTCCTAGCCTCGTAGTCAAAAAACTACCTTACTAATAGCTATATAGCTAAAAATAGTAACTCGTCGTTCCTCCTCAAACATTCTATTTTT
>JABSPL010000165.1 GCA_013215105.1 Flavobacteriaceae bacterium | reverse complement strand
TAGAGAGAAACCCTGATGTAAAGCGTTTGGTTATCTTGTCGAGAGATGAACAAAAACATTTTAATATGGCTATGGAATTTCCAGAGTCTAAGTATCCTGCAATGAGGTATTTTATAGGAGACGTCAGAGATAAAGACCGTTTGATGCGTGCTTTTGAAGGAATAGACATAGTAATACATGCAGCAGCTATGAAGCATGTTCATTTGGCAGAATATAATCCTTCGGAATGTATAAAAACTAATATTAACGGAGCCGAAAATGTGATAGCAGCAGCTATACAATGTGGTGTACAGAATGTAGTAGCACTTTCTACCGATAAAGCATGTGCTCCTATAAACTTGTACGGAGCAACTAAATTAACTTCGGACAAGTTATTTATAGCAGCTAATAATATAAAGGGGTTTAGAGATATAAAATTTTCGGTAGTTCGTTATGGTAACGTAATGGGATCGAACGGATCGGTAATGCCATTTTTCTTAAATAAAAGAAAAGAAGGAGTTTTGCCAATAACCGATATGGAAATGACAAGGTTTAATATATCGTTACAAGATGGTTGTCAGATGGTATTTGACGCTATAGAAAAGGCATGGGGAGGGGAGTTGTTTGTCCCTAAAATACCTTCTTACAAAATAGTAGATGTAGCTACGGCTATAGGCCCTAACTGTAAACAAGAAGAAGTAGGGATTCGCCCAGGAGAGAAACTTCACGAAGAAATGATAACAGTTTCGGATGCTATGAATACTTACGATATAGGTAAGTATTATACTATTCTACCTCAAAAGGCTGTTTTTGATAGAGCTGATTTTATAAAGCATTTCGATGCTAAGTTAGTAGATAAGAACTTCTCTTATAACTCTGGTGATAATACAGAGTGGGAGACTGTAGAGAGTTTGAGAGGTTTGGTAAAGGAATTTGTTGATCCTGAGTTTGTATGTTAAAAACTAAGTTTTCTATTCCATATGGAAGGCAATCTATAGATCAAACAGATATAGATGCTGTAACAGAGGTATTATACGCCGATTTTTTGACCCAAGGACCAAAAGTAAAAGAATTTGAAGACGCTTTTGCCAAATATGTAGGTTCTAAATATGCTGTAGCTGTAAATAATGCTACTTCAGGCTTACATTTATCGGTATTGGCTATGGGACTCATGAAAGGAGATAGAATAATAACTACACCTATCACTTTTGCTTCTACGGCTAACTGTGCTAGGTTTGTCGATGCTGATGTTTACTTCGCAGATATAGATCCTGATACGTATTTGTTAGATATTAATTCGGTTAAGAAATTAATAGAATCTAAACCTAAAGGTTTTTTTAAAGGTATAATACCTGTTGATTTTGCTGGTTTACCTGTCGATTTGGAAGAATATATAGCTTTATGTGACGAATATGATTTGTTTTTGATAGAAGATGCCTGTCATGCTCCAGGAGGATATTTTACTGATAGTAAAAATAATATTCAAAACTGCGGTAATGGTAATTATGCTGATATAGCAGTGTTCTCGTTCCACCCAGTTAAGCATATTGCTTGTGGAGAAGGAGGAATGTTAACCACTAATTCTGAAAAAACATATAAAAAATTACTTTCGTTACGTACTCATGGTATAACCAAAGAAAACATGAGCGAAAACCATGGAGGTTGGTTTTACGAAATGCAAGAACTAGGGTTTAATTATCGTTTGACCGATATGCAATGTGCTTTGGGAATTACTCAACTGGCAAAAAACAAAGCAGGAGTTGAACGTAGAAATGAAATAGCAAATAAATATAAATGTGCATTTGAAGGGAAAGTTAAATTTCAGTCTTTAAAAGATGGAGATTTGAATGCTCATCATTTGTTTGTTATAGAAGTAAAGAATAGGAAAGATTTATATGACCATTTACGAGAAAATGGGATATATGCTCAAATACATTATATACCCTTACATACATTACCTTATTATAAGTCTTTAAGTGTAGAGCAGATAGAATTACCAAATGCAGAAGCTTATTATAGCGGATGTATTAGTTTGCCTATGTTTCCTACATTGACCGATGAAGAAATAGAGTTTGTTGTGGAGAAGGTTTTAGAAAATGTTGGGATATGAAAAGAGTTGCAATAATAACAGCAAGAGGGGGGAGTAAAAGAATACCTAGAAAAAATATAAAAGATTTTCTAGGTAAACCAATTATAGCATACTCTATAGAAGCAGCTTTAAAGTCAGGTTTGTTTGATGAGGTAATGGTTTCTACAGATGATAATGAGATATCCGAAATAGCTAAAAATTATGGAGCTATAGTTCCTTTTATGCGTAGTGATAAAAATTCGGATGATTATTCTGGTACTTTCGATGTTATAAAAGAGGTGTTAGAATCATATAAAGAAAAAGGGATTAAATTTGATCAGGCATGTTGTATTTATCCAACAGCTCCTTTTGTAACCTCAGACAAATTAATTGAGGCATATAATGTATTAAATAGTTCTGATATAGATTCTGTTTTTCCTGTGATGGGATTTGGTTACCCTATTCAAAGAGGTCTTATAGTTGATGAAAGTAATAAAATAAAAATGAGAGAACCTCAGTATTTCTCATCACGTTCTCAAGATTTGGAGCCTGTTTTTCATGATGCAGGGCAGTTCTATTTTTTTGATATAAATAAAGTTTTAAAAGAAAACACTCTGTGGACCAAGAATACTGGTTTTATTGAAATTAATGAAATAGAGGGGCAGGATATTGATAATGAAACCGATTGGAAATTGGCAGAGATGAAATATAAATTATTACATGAAAAGTAAAATATATTTTAGAGCAGACGGAAGTACCGATATTGGTATGGGGCATGTAATTCGTTCATTGGCTTTGGCAGATATGCTAAAGGATGATTTCGAATGCATATTTGCAACTCGTTTTGTCAATGAATATATTATTTCTGAGATAAAAAAAACATGTTCTTCGTATATAAAACTTTCAGAAGTTGATGAAACACATTTTAATGAGTTTTTAACTTATCTTGAAGAAGAAGACACCGTAGTATTAGATAATTATTTTTATACTACAGAGTATCAAAGACAGATAAAAGATATAGGATGTAAGTTGGTATGTATAGACGATATGCACGACAAACATTATGTAGCTGATGTGGTAATCAATCACGCACCAGGGCTAAAAGAAGAACAGTTCTCAATAGAAAGTTATACTAAACTGTGTTTAGGATTGGACTATGCGTTACTGCGTAAACCTTTTTTGAATGTGACTCCTCGTAAACGAACAGAACAAAAACGTTGTTTAGTTTGTATAGGAGGAGTTGATAAACATAATATTACTACTAATATTGTTAGTTTATTAGAAAATATTAAGAGTGTAGAAATCATAGATATAATAATTGGTTCTGCTTTTTTGTTTAAAAAAGAATTAGAAAAAGTGATTTCAACTAGTATAAAAGAAGTAAATATATATTCAAGTTTATCTTCTCAGCAGATGGTTGAGCAGATGCAAATATCCGATTTTGGAAT
>JABSPL010000164.1 GCA_013215105.1 Flavobacteriaceae bacterium | reverse complement strand
TTTACAACTCCATGAGTTGCACATTCTTTTATCAATTTGAGTTTATACTCCGTCGTGTACTGTTTTTTTGTAGTTTCCATAATATAAAGTTAATGTTTTTATTATAGAATTAAGTATGACTATTTTAGGGGCTTAAACACTGGACTCTATATAATAAATAGCTTCCACAATCTATTAACAGTAGATTATATAAAAAAAATCATTGCTATATTGTATTTTTTTTATATATTTATAGTATATAATAACGTATAAAAAAAAATATATGGCAAGAGCAATGTTTGAATACACTAAGTTAGTATTGACAAAAGTGAGTTTCGATCCGTATTTGTTTGGAAAAGAGTTAGGGAAAGCAAAAGAAAGATTATTACCACACGAATTAGAAGAGTTGAGTATTTGGCTTTCTGATTACACCGAAAACAAACCAGAACTTACTACTCACCTTCAAACAACTTAATCAATATCAATAAAAAAAAGAGAAGCTTTATTTAAGCTTCTCTTTTTTTATTACTTTATTTCTTTTCTACCAACCTAAATCCTTCTCCGTGTACATTTATAATCTCTATATTAGGATCTTCTCTTAAGTATTTTCTCAACTTAGCTATATATACATCCATACTTCGAGAAGTGAAATAACCATCGTTTTTCCATATCTCAGTAAGAGCTTTTTCTCTAGGCATTAGGTCGTTTATATAATCGACCAACATTCTCAACAACTTACCTTCTTTAGGAGATAATTGTATATGGTCCTTGTTATCTCCAAATCTAAGATGACGTAGTTTCGAATTAAAATAAAACTTACCTAAAGTGAACTCAAATTTATCTTTGTTTTTGTCTTCACTAGCCGATTTATTATTCAATATTGCTTTTATTTTATAAAGCAAAACTTCTGTGTCAAATGGCTTATTAAGAAAATCATTTGCTCCAGATTTATACCCTTCAAGCACATCTTCTTTGGCTGTTTTGGCAGTAAGGAAGAACAAAGAAATATCACTATCTATTTTCTTGATCTCTTTAGCTAAAGTGAAACCGTCCATTTTGGGCATCATAACATCTAAAATACACAAATCAAACTTTCCTGCTTTAAAACTCTCCAAGCCCATCTCTCCATCAGTAGCATGAGTAACATCGTAGTTACTCAAAGTTAAATAGTCCTTTAAGACAATCCCAAAATTAGGGTCGTCTTCTACTAATAATATTCTTTTTTTAACCTCTTTACTTTCTGTATCTCCCATAAGTTTTATTTTATTTTCTATTAAAAGGTATTTTCACCGTAAACGTACTTCCTTCTGATTTTTCACTATTTACAAATATAATGCCCTTGTGAAGCTCTACTATATTTCTTACATAAGATAAACCCAAGCCATGACCTTTTACATTGTGAATATTACCGCCTTCAGCCCTGTAAAATCGGTCAAATATATTCTTCTGAACCGACTTACTCATGCCTATAGCATTATCTTTGACAGTAAATGTAAAGAAATTAGAGCAATTATATGTATTAATTTCAATAAAAGGTGATGTTTCACAATATTTTATAGCATTCTCTAATAAATTCGTGATAGAATTAACCAAGTGAAACTCATCTCCCAGCACATTACTAACACTTGCTGAAGAGTTAAACACTATCTTTCCGCCCTTTTCTCTGTTCAAAAGTTCAACATGACTAATAGCTACATCTATAAGAATATCCATATCAACTTCGTCCAAGTCTATAGATAATTGTCCTCTTTCTAACTGAGATATTCTCAATACATTCTCTACCTGCGAAAGCATTCTCTTGTTTTCGGCCCTTATTATATTAGAATAGAAACCCAATTTATCCTTATTGTCACTTATAATTGGATTCTTTATAGCATCCAAAGCCAAATTAATTGTAGCTATAGGAGTTTTAAACTCATGAGTCATATTATTAATAAAGTCAGTTTTAACCTCCGAAATCTTTTTCTGTTTTAACAATAAATATAAAGTTCCCGAAAATGTAAGAACTATTATTACTATAAATATAATAGAAAATAATAGTATAGTCGATATAGACGACAATAAATAATTATTCCTATCAGGAAAGTTTATATGTAGCTCATAAATAGCCTCACCTTTATAGTCTTCGAACAAAGTAGCTTTGTAGTTCGTGTATTTATCAGACTTATAATAAGTAGACTTTATAGAGGTGACAATACCTTTACTAACAACAGCATATCTGAAATCAATATCCATATTACGCTTTTTTAATTCCGAAGACAATAACAATTTCAATTCATGACTACCAATACGCTTATGTATAGGTATATTGGCGTATTTCAATTTATAATAGCCATCCATCGATTTCAATGCAACACTACTTGTCTTGGTTATATCAAAAAGAGTTCGCTCTAAACCTTTATCTTTACGAGCCTTAGCATCCAACAACTCCCTTTGCTTTCCCGAAACATACAATTCCTTCTTATTAGTAGTCTCTGTATAAATGACCGAATCGCTTTCAAAGAAATTAGACGGCATTTTATAATTCTTCTCAAATACAGTGTTAGAATAAACTATCTTTTCATTGGTATTAGAATTGTAGTCTGTATAAACAAATTTAGACACACTAGAGTTCAAAGACTCACTCTGTTCCGAAGAAACCATATCTCCATAAGCCTTTACAAATCCCTCAGCCTCTTCCTTTTCTATACGCCCCGAAACCTTAGACAAAACAGAACTAATATCGCTAGAAAACTGCTTATTACTAGTCCTTATCGAAGTCTCTATCCACTTGACCTGTATAACTATTATACCCACCAACGATACCGACATCAGTATTACAATAAGAAATAATATCTTTTTTGACATGCTTTAATTTTAATTAATTCTAAACCGTAAATATAACAATTACTTACAGTATCTACCTTTACCCAATCACAAACATATGTTAATGAGCCTGCAACCAGTTATCTCCTTCGCCTATATCTACTCTCAATGGCACATTTATCTCATAAGCCTTCTCCATACTATCTTTTATGATAGTCGTAAGTTCTTCTTTCTCGTCCTTATGCATATCAAACACCAATTCATCATGTACTTGCAATAGCATCTTAGTCTTATAATTACCTTTTTTAAGTATTTTATATATATCAATCATCGCTATTTTGATGATATCAGCAGCAGTACCTTGCACCGGCATATTAACCGCATTACGCTCATCGGCACTTCTTACTATAGAATTACTAGAGTTTATATTACGTAAATATCTCTTTCTTCCCAAAAGAGTCTCTACATAACTGTTCTGTTGAGCAAACTCAACTTGTTTAGCCATAAACTCTTTCAGTGTAGGATAAGTTTCATAATAACTCTCTATCATTTTCTTAGCCTCAGTCCGACTCATATCGGTTTGTTGACTAAGCCCAAAAGCCGAAACTCCATATATAATACCAAAATTAACAGTCTTAGCATTCCCCCTCTGCTCTCTGGTCACCTCCTCTATAGGAACCTTATATATCTCTGCAGCCGTTTGTGCATGTATATCTTTATCGTCTATAAATGCTTTCATCATCTGCTCATCGCCACTCAACTGAGCTATTAACCTTAGTTCTATCTGCGAATAATCGGCAGCTAACAAAGTGTAATTCTCGTCTTTTGAAACAAACGCCTCTCTTATTTTCTTACCTCTAGCTGTTCTTATAGGTATATTTTGAAGATTAGGATTATTAGAACTAAGCCTTCCTGTAGCTGCCACCGCTTGACTATAAGTAGTATGTATTCTACCCGTTTTTTCATTTACATCTTTAGGTAAAGAGTCTACATAAGTGTTTTTCAACTTAACCAAACCTCTCCATTCCATTATCTTTTCGACTATAGAATGTTTCTTCACTAACTTAGACAAAACTTCCTCTCCAGTAGCATATTGCCCTGTTTTGGTTTTCTTAGGCTTCTCGACCAATTGCATTTTCTCAAACAAAACTACACCTAATTGCTTTGGCGAAGCTATATTAAAATCTTCCCCCGAAAGCTCATATATAGACTTTTCTAAGCTCAATATATCTATCTCCAACTCTGCCGAAAGCTTAGTAAGTTTCGATACATCTACTCTTATACCTTCTATTTCCATATCGGCAAGCACCTCTATCAATGGCATTTCTATTTCACTATAAAGCTTATACAATCCATTGTCTTTCAGTTCTTGTTCCAATTTTTCATAAACTCTATAATTGACTCCAGCTCTCTCTCCTAAGTATCTTGCCAAGTCTTTGCTATTAGCTCCTTCGAAATGCTTCTTCTTCTTGCCAAAAAACTCATCTTTGTCTAATAACTTATAACTCAACTTATTTTCTGAAATAAGATTAAGCCCGTGTCTCATATCAGCATTTATAAGGTAATGTGCCAAAAGAGTATCAAAGTATATACCTTTAAGTTCTATACCAAAAGATTGTAATTTCTTATAAACCGTTTTTATATCGTAAGAAACCTTTCTTATATTCTCGTTTTCCAAAAATGGTCTAAAGTCTTTTAAAACCTCCTCTTCCTCTCCTTTAGGTAATATTACAGTATAAGAAATACTATCACCGAAAGAAAACGAGATACCACAAGCGTTAGTGTCAACCTCTGGCTCCATATAAACACTTACCAAATCTTGCTTTAGCAACTTAGCCAACAACAAACCATTGGCCATACTATTGTCCATATACTGATGAAAATTCCCATCGTCTTTAGCCGTAGATATTTGATTATCATCCTCAGCCATAGAAAACAAATCAGGACCTTGACTTGAAGATTTAACTTGCTTTTTGCCAGTAGACTTAGTAGTAGCTTCTACTTTACCATATATTTTGAGTATAGTCTGTTGCATTCTATTAAACTCTAAGTCTGCAAACAAATCTTCTACTTTCCCGAAATCAGGATCTTGACGCTTATAAGCCTCAGCATCGAACTCCACAGGGCAATCCAACATTATAGTTGCCAATTGTTTAGATAGAATACCCAAATCTTTGTTAGCTTCTATTTTTTCTTTCATCTTACCTTTAAGGTCGGCGGTGTTGGCTAGCAAATTCTCCATACTTCCGTATTGTTTTAAGAATTTCTTAGCAGTCTTGTCACCAACACCAGGTAATCCTGGGATATTATCGACAGCATCGCCCATCATACCTAAGTAATCTATCACTTGCAGAGTGTTCTCTACCTCAAACTTTTCTTTTACCTTTTCTATATCCCATATTTCTATACCGTTACCCATTCGGGCTGGTTTATACATAAATATATTTTCGCTTATCAGTTGAGCATAATCCTTATCGGGGGTTACCATAAAAACCTGATAATCTTCCTTTTCGGCCTGCTTAGCTACAGTACCTATTAAGTCATCGGCCTCGTAACCCGCAACTTCTATAATAGGTATATTCATAGCTTTTAATATCTCATGAATTATAGGAACAGCTATTTTTATAGCCTCAGGAGTTGCTAGCCTATTACTTTTATATTCTGCAAAAGCCTCTTTACGTGCCACAGAACCTCCCTTATCGAAAGCTACCGCTATTAAGTCGGGCTTTTCTTTTCTTATTATTTCCAAAAGAGAATTCATAAAGCCCAATACTGCTGAGGTATCCATGCCTTTAGAGTTTATTCTTGGGTTTTTGATAAGTGCATAATACCCTCTGAATATTAATGCAAATGCGTCTAATAAAAATACTTTCTTCTTGTCTACCATCTATATTTTATAAAAATCTTTTAATATCTATCTCTTTGTCTAAAGGAATATTGTTCTCAGATAAATCGTATAATTCTTCTGAAACCATAGGTCCTATCATTACCCCACGAGTGCCTAGCCCGTTGAGTATATACATGTTTTTTGCCTGCGGATGCTCTCCTACAAAAGGTCGCCTGTCCTTAGTGGTTGGGCGTATACCTGCTTTCTGCCCTACTATCTCGTAAGGACAGATCAAGAACTTGTCTAACTTTTCTTTTAACTGCGTCCTAGCTTGTTCTCTTGTGTTTTGGCTCTTGTCTTTCCAGTCAAAGGTAGCTCCTACAGTGTACAAATCGTCTCCCAAAGGAAGTACAAAAACCCCAGCTTTTATAAGCTTATCTACTTTAAGACTAGGTGCTTTTATGGTTAAAACCTCTCCTTTTACCTCATTTAGAGGTAGATAGTTAAAAAACGGATTGTTCTTAAGCCCATATCCTTCACAAAAAACAATATTCGTTGCTTCTATGTCTTTATACTTTATTAAGCCTTCTTTACTATATAATACAGAGTAATCAAAGCTTTCTTCCAAATATTGACCTTTCTCACTCAAGTAAGCTCTATACTTGTTTATTAGTATATTAGTGTCTATACGTCCTGTTTTAATTAGTTTTCCGAAGCCATATTCTGAGTTAATACCGTCTATCTTGTCGGTAATTATCTCTGTTTGCATGTATTTGTTAAGTACAGGCTTGTCTGAAGCTGCTGCCCAATTGTTTTGCTCTTCTACAGAATTAAGTACTCTATAAGTATCGAACAAATAGACTAATTTACAATCTAACTTATCTTCTAGTTTTCGGTAGAAAGGAATAACTTTCTCTAACTGAGTATCTCCGTTCCAAACAGGAGTGAAACGCTTCAATATAACAGAGTTAAAAACACCTCCTGCCACCTTAGAAGAGTTCTGAGAATTGTCGTCAAACACAATAAAACTCTTGCCTTTACTCTCCAAAACCTCACTCATACATATCCCTGCCATAGAGCAGCCGACTATTATATAATCTACTTTCATACTTGATTTTTTATAAAAACAAAGCTAAGCTTTTTTAAGAAACAGAATTATAAAAACTATATATTTACAAACTATAAACCTAAGCAGATGAACAAAAGAATATCAGGATTTTCTAAGCTATCAAAAGAAGAAAAGATAAACTGGGTAACTAGTACTTATTTTAGTAATAACGAGGAAGAAGCGACTTATATACTAAAGAAGTATTGGAACCAAAAACAAGAGTTACAACAACTTCATGACGACTTTATAGAAAACACGGTATCTAACTTTTATATACCTTACGGAATAGCTCCTAATTTTGTAATTAATGACAAGGACTACGCTATACCCATGGCAATAGAAGAAAGCTCGGTAGTAGCAGCAGCATCGTTAGTAGCCAAGTTCTGGGGCGAAAGAGGTGGGTTTAAAGCTGAGGTTTTATCTACTCAAAAAGTAGGGCAAATACACTTTATATACAAAGGAGATAAAGAGTATTTAAATGAATATTTCGCTGAAATGCTCCCAAAACTTCATATATCTGTAAAAGATATAACCAAAAACATGGAGAAAAGAGGTGGCGGAATAATAGATATAGAACTCCGAGACAAAACCTCAGAATTAGATAATTACTACCAGCTACATATTATATTTGAAACCAAAGACTCTATGGGGGCTAATTTTATTAACTCTTGCTTAGAGAAAATAGCTAATACCTTCAAAAGCGAGCAAATAGATATAGTAATGAGTATATTATCGAACTATTTACCTAACTGTATAGCCAGAGCAGAGGTAAGTTGTAAGGTAGAAGACTTAGCGGTAGACAAACCCGAGCTGTTCGCCCAAAAGTTTGAGCAAGCAGTAGCCATAGCCAATGCCGACCCACACAGAGCGACCACTCACAACAAAGGAATAATGAACGGTATAGATGCCGTGGTACTGGC
The DNA here is from genome assembly GCA_013215105.1 of Flavobacteriaceae bacterium. Taxonomy (GTDB): domain Bacteria; phylum Bacteroidota; class Bacteroidia; order Flavobacteriales; family Flavobacteriaceae; genus DT-33. The sequence goes on along the minus strand of JABSPL010000164.1, from coordinate 1,601 downwards.
TACAGGTAACGACTTCAGGGCCATAGAAGCAGGAGCTCACGCCTATGCAGCACATAGCGGAACTTACAAAAGCCTTAGTCACTGCGAGGTGAAAGACGGTATATTTAGGTTTTGGATAGAAATACCATTGGCATTAGGAACTATAGGTGGACTTACCAATCTTCATCCTTTGGCTAAATTCTCTTTAGATTTGTTACAAAACCCTAGCGCAAGAGAGCTTATGGAAATAGTTGCCGTAGCAGGGCTAGCACAAAACTTCGCTGCACTTAGGGCGCTTACCACTTCGGGTATACAAAAAGGACATATGAAAATGCACCTCACCAATATATTAAACGGGCTAAAAGCCAATAGAGACCAAGTAACTTATATATTGAACTATTTTGCAGATAAACCTGTAACCCACAGTGAGGTCGTTAGAGTGTTTGAGGGCTTGAAAGGGAAACAGCCTAAGGCTGATTAAGTAAAGTATATTATTAACAAACCCCCATATATTGACTATATGGAGGTTTGTGTTTAATTTATTTTCTATTACTAAGGGCAAGTTCCCCATATTGGTAGGTTTTCGGTTGTTAGGGCTGAATTAGTATTGAAATCTTCAGGTTTTTCTGTTATATTGGTTACGCACCAGTCGCTTAGGTTTTGGTTGAAATTGGTTGCTCCGTAGAACATCTCTGTCATATCTGTTATTTTACTAACATTCCAAGAGCTTATATTTTTATTAAAAGATGTTGCTCCTTTGAACATACTACTCATATCTGTTACTTTACTAACATTCCAATAGCTTATATTTTTATTAAAAGATGTTGCGCTTTTGAACATACTACTCATATCTTTAACAGATTTAACATTCCAAGAACTGATGTCTTGATTAAAAGATTCTGCTTCTGAAAACATAGAATACATATCAGTTACATTACTAACGTCCCATGAACTTATATTTCTATTAAAAGATTTTGCTAAATAGAACATACGATCCATGTTAGTTACATTACTAACATTCCATGAACTTATATTTTTATTAAAAGATGTTGCACCAGAAAATATACCTCTCATGTTCTTTACAGAAATAACATCCCAAGAGCTTATGTTTTTATTAAAAGATGTTGCACCGCTAAACATACCTCTCATGTTATTTACAGAAATAACATCCCAAGAGCTTATGTTTTTATTAAAAGATGTTGCACCAGAAAACATAAAATCCATATATTTTACATTACTAACACTCCATGAATTTATATTATTATTGAAAGAGGTTGCTCTTCTAAACATACTTCTCATATCTGTTACTTTACTAATATTCCAAGAGCTTAGATTTTTATTAAAAGATGTTGCACCTCTAAACATACCTCTCATATCTGTTACATTACTAACATCCCATGAACTTACATCTCTATCAAATGATACTGCTCCTGAAAATACATTACTCATATTAGTTACATTACTAACATCCCATGAGCTTATATCTAGGGTCTGCTGAAAAAGTATTTATTTAACTAATACTTAGTTAAATAAATACATAAAACACTTATTTGTATATGGTCAAATGCAGGTTTATTGCTATATTACAGCAAATAACCATGCATTATGATAAATTATACTTC
>JABSPL010000163.1 GCA_013215105.1 Flavobacteriaceae bacterium | reverse complement strand
CTACAGTCGTACGTGTTGTGAATCTTATACGTCATTGCGAGGCACGAAGCAATCATTACAGTATTGAAAGGCCCGAATCCAACACATCATCACGAGGCATGAAGTAATCCTTAATATTATTCATATAAAAAGCTGTATTTTAAGATTATATCTTATATCATTGTAGTAATACGAGTTAAACATCCATATGTCCTATATATATAGTTTCTTTTTCACTTTACCTGCTTAAAAAAGGTCAACCATAGCGGTGCTATGCTTGACTTTTTAGCCTTGTTAAAGTAAAAATAATTTTGTTTCTATTATGACATTTAGAAATTTAACTGGTATAATTTAAGTGTGGTGTTTATTATTTAATATTTCCTAAAAAATTAATATTATATTCATATTACATACATGATAAAACCTTAAATTTACCCAATATTTCTGTTCAAAAAAAACACACTCGAAATGATTTTTTATTTTAAAACTAAATCTACAGTTTACGCTGTAGAGTCTAAGAATTCAATAACCGATAACGACATAGAAAAGCTATCATGGCTTTTTGATAATGCAACATATATAAAAGAATCTGCTCTGGCAGGTTTTTTTATTGGACCACCTAAGCATATGATAAGTCCCTGGAGTACCAATGCTGTTGAGATAACTCAAAATATGGGGGTAGATAATATATCTCGTATAGAAAAGTTTACTCAAGTTAGCAAAGGCTTTGACGATTATGATAAAATGCTAGAGGTTTATTATACTGAACTTAACCAGCAAATATTCGAGGTAAATACAAAACCAGAGCCTATTATTAAGATAGAAGATATATCTAAATACAACAAGGAAGAAGGATTGTCGCTAAGTGATGAAGAAGTAGAATATCTTGAAAATGTTTCGGTAAAAATAAACAGAAAACTAACCGACTCAGAGGTTTTTGGTTTCTCTCAAGTAAACTCAGAACACTGTAGGCATAAAATATTTAACGGAGACTTTATAATAGACGGAAAATCTATGAATAAGTCTCTTTTTTCTTTAATAAAGGAAACTTCCAAGGCAAATCATAATACTATACTATCGGCATATAAGGACAATGTAGCGTTCATAGAAGGTCCCGAAGTAGAGCAATTTTCTCCTAAAGACCCTACTAAGCCTAGTTTTTATGAGGTCAAAAAGTTTAATTCGGTAATATCATTAAAAGCCGAAACACATAATTTCCCTACTACAGTAGAGCCTTTTAACGGAGCAGCTACTGGTTCGGGAGGAGAGATAAGAGACAGAATGGCTGGAGGCCAAGGTTCTATTCCTATGGCAGGAACGGCTGTTTATATGACTTCTTACCCAAGAATAGAAAAACCTAAAAGTTGGGAACAATCATTTGCAGAAAGGAAATGGTTATACCAAAGTCCTATGGATATACTTATAAAAGCATCTAACGGAGCATCCGATTTCGGAAACAAGTTCGGACAACCACTTATAAACGGGTCATTACTTACATTTGAACACCAAGAAGGAGGAAGCTCACTTGGTTACGACAAAGTAATAATGCAAGCAGGAGGTATAGGATACGGAAAACTAGAACAAGTAAAAAAGCAATTGCCACAAAAAGGTGATGCTATAGTAGTACTAGGAGGAGATAATTACCGAATAGGAATGGGAGGAGCAGCAGTATCGTCGGCTAATACTGGCGATTTCAAAAACTCTATAGAACTAAATGCTATACAAAGGTCTAATCCTGAAATGCAGAATAGAGTAGCTAATACCATAAGGGCTATGGTCGAGGCAGACGTTAATACTATAAGGTCTATACATGACCATGGTGCGGGAGGGCATTTGAATTGTCTTTCGGAACTAGTAGAGGATACTGGTGGACATATAGACTTAAGCAAACTTCCTGTAGGTGACCCTACTCTTTCGGCAAAAGAAATAATAGGTAACGAATCGCAAGAAAGAATGGGATTGGTTATTTCTAAAAAAGAAATAGCTAAGCTTAAGAAAATATCAGAAAGAGAGAGGTCTCCTTTCTATGAGGTAGGAGAAATAACTAATAATAATAGGTTTACTATAAGCTCAGATACTGAGACTCCTATGGATTTACATATGGATGAGATGTTTGGTAGTTCTCCAAAAACCATATTGGAAGACAGTAGTATAGTAAGTAATTTCGAAGAAATAAAATACGACGTAATAGATGTAAATAAATATTTGGAACAAGTATTACAATTAGAATCGGTAGCTTGTAAAGACTGGTTAACCAACAAAGTTGATAGATGCGTAGGAGGGAAGGTAGCTCAACAACAATGTGTAGGTCCTTTGCAATTACCTCTTAGCGATGTTGGAGTAATGGCTTTGGACTACAAAGGTAAGCAAGGAATAGCAACAGGTATGGGTCATGCTCCTGTGAGCGCTTTGATAGATGCTAAGAAGGGTTCTAGAAATGCTATAGCAGAGTCTTTGACCAATATAATATGGGCTCCTTTGCAAGACAATATAAAGTCAGTATCGCTTAGTGCCAACTGGATGTGGGCATGTAGAAACCCAGGGGAGGATGCTAGACTATACCAGGCAGTAGAGGCCGTGTCTGAGTTTGCTATAGATTTGGGAATAAATATACCTACAGGTAAAGATTCACTTTCGATGACTCAGAACTATAAAGACAAAAAGGTGATAGCTCCTGGTACTGTGATAATATCGGCGACAGCTCATTGTTCTGATATCAAAAAGATAGTAAATCCTGTTTTTAGCAAAACTAAAGGCAATGATATATTTTATATAAATATGTCAAAAGATAGTTATAAGCTAGGTGGGTCTTCTTTTGCTCAAACCATGAGTAAAATAGGAACTGAGACCCCTGATATTAAAAATAGTCTTTATTTCAGAAAAGCTTTTGATGCTATTCAAGACCTTATAAAGATCGATAAAATATGTGCAGGACACGATGTTTCTGCTGGTGGTATCATAACTACTTTATTAGAAATGTGTTTTGCTGACAATAACTTAGGAGCTGATATTAACCTTAGTTCCTTGAACGAAAAAGATATCGTTAAGTTGTTTTTCTCAGAAAACAGCGGTATAGTTTTCCAGACTCAATACGGGGAATATGTAGAAGAGTTTTTGGACGAAAACAATGTTAGTTATTATATAATAGGTTCGGCTAACGATACTGGTAGCTTGGATATTGTCAATTTCGATACAGAATATAGTTATGATATTTCTAAATATAGAGATATATGGTATAAACCTTCTTATTTGTTAGACGACAGGCAGACTGCTAATGGCTTGGCTAAACAGAGATTTGATAATTACAAAAATCAGGCTTTAAGTTTTGTTTTTCCTAGTGATTTTGATGGTAAAGAAAGTAAAGCCGAAAACACAAACAGGCCTAAAGCGGCTATTTTGCGTGAAAAGGGTTCTAACTCTGAAAGAGAGATGGCTAATGCTTTGTATTTGGCAGGTTTCGACGTAAAAGATGTACATATGACCGACCTTATAGAAGGTCGTGAAACTTTAGAGGATATTCAGTTTATAGGAGCAGTTGGAGGTTTTTCTAACTCTGACGTATTAGGTTCGGCAAAAGGTTGGGCAGGAGCTTTCAAATACAATGAAAAGGCTAAAAAAGCTTTAGAAAACTTCTATAAAAGAGAAGACACTTTGTCGCTTGGAATATGCAATGGTAGTCAGCTATTTGTAGAGTTAGGTCTTTTGAATCCTAACGATAACGAAAAGCCAAAGATGACTTATAACGACTCGGCAAAGCACGAGAGTAACTTTACTAGTGTTAAGATACAAGATAATAATTCGGTAATGCTAAGCTCTTTGGCAGGGAGTACTTTAGGAGTTTGGATATCGCACGGAGAGGGTAAATACAAGTTTCCTTATTCGGAAGATAAATACTCTATAGTTGCCAAATACGGGTATAAAGATTATCCTGCTAACCCAAATGGGTCAGACTTTAACACTGCTATGTTTTGTTCTAACGATGGTCGTCACTTGGCTATGATGCCACATATAGAAAGGTCTATTTTTGCTTGGAATTGGGCTTATTATCCTAAAGACCGAAAAAATGATTACTTTAGCCCCTGGAAGAAAGCTTTTGACAATGCTTTGGACTGGATTAAAGATAAAAATAAATAAAACACCAATATGATAGAATTTTTTAATAGCCTTACAGCTATCGATTTAGTAGGGTATGGAGCATCTATAGCACTTATTATTTCATTTACCATGAAAAACGTAACAAAACTAAGATCTATAAACTCTATAGGAGCAATACTTTTTGTAGTTTATGGTTTTATGTTCGACATTACGGCTTGGCCTATAATAATAACTAACGTTTTTATATTGGCACTTAACCTTTACTATCTATTTATTAAGAAGAGTAAATAAGATTTTAATTTCATAAAAAAAACCTCCAAATATTGAGTATTATAACTTAATATTTGGAGGTTTTTTTGTTTTATTGATAAGATATTTTCTTAGTAACGGTTTTATCAATAGTTACCACGTTTTCGGTATCGGTCTCGGTGTATTCAATTTTTATTTCGGTAGGATAACCTTGATTATTTAATGTATAAGTGTATTTTTCTTGCTTATTTAAAACTCCATAATTTGGAGTTTTTACTGTAGTTTTAGTGTTTATAAGATACTTCATTTCGCTGTCTATATTCAGATAGGCTTCGGGAAACAACAATGAATAATAATTCTTGTTTAGTATGTCGTATTCCAATGTTATTACCTCTTTGTAATTACCCTCTTCATAAGTGTATATCACAACCCCTTCTTTGTAGGTTATAATATAAACCTTTCCGTCTTTATCATATTCCGAAAGTAAACCATCTGAGCTATATTTGTAAGTATAAGTGTAAGTAAATCCTATAATTTTATAATAAAAACTTTCTAGTTGACCTTTGCTATTATAAGTATACTTTCTATTGTAAAAAAAACTATCATCATATTCTATCAATATACTACCTGTACTATCGTATTTATATGTTTCAGGAAAATAACCATCATCTTTTGTAATATACCCCGAATCATTGTAGGTATAACTAATAGTTCTACTAGACTTTTCATTGTTCTCTAAAGTAGTTTCTTCTATCGATTTTACGGCTGTGATTTCGGCAGTGGCTTCATCTTCCTCTTCACAAGAAATTAATATTAAGAATACCAATGTAAATACGTTCAATAATTTGTATGTTTTCATAATTTATTTTTTTAGTTATATAAAGGTAAATATATGGGTTATTTAATGAAAAAGCAAATTACAATATTAATAATCAGTATATTAAAATAATATAGGTTGGTCTTTATTTTAAAGATATTAAACGACAGAGCTTAATCTTTAGAATATTCTTTTGTCAATAAAAACAAAAATTAAAAGGTAATTAAGCTTTATTCTTAGTTTACAATATCTTCTTAAGTCTTCTCTACTCTTGTGCTGTCTTTTTGTACGTTACTCAAAATACTTGTAAGGACTAATAATCTAAAAAATATATGCTTCTTGTTGTTTAGTTATAGTTTATAATCTTATTTGTTACTGTGATTATATAGTCTATAAAACTAATTATGGATTTTTAATAAGTTAATAATAGGTATAACAGTATATTATTATTATTTAAAATATATAAAACACATTATGAACTTTCAAATACATATTTAGTACTTCTAAATGAGGTTTTAACACTGTAAGATTCTATTAAAAAGCATGAAATTAAATGTTTTCGACAAAAAAGAAGAAATTAATATACACAAAACTCCTTTATTAGTTTTTAGTTGTTAATTTTAGCAAAAACAAACAATAATGAAAATACTTACTTTAACAATGATACTGATTACAACTATATCGGTATCGCAAACCAGAGATTGGACTACTTATTACGAAAACAATAAGTTAGAAAAATCGGCTCCTTACGATATAGGAATAGATTATTTCAAAAAACTAGCAAACTCTTTTGATGATATTTCTATACAAGAAATGGGGCAGACCGACTCTGGAATACCTTTACACCTTATTATATATTCCAAAGGAGGTGAGTTTGATATTTCTAAAATAAAAGAAAGTAAAAGACCTATAATATTTATAAATAACGCCATACACCCAGGAGAACCTGATGGTATAGAAGCATCTATGTTATTGTTAAGAGAATTGGCTCTCAAAAAGACAAAACTTCATAAGAAAATGAAAGATGTAGTGCTGGCAATAGTTCCTTATTACAATATAGGAGGGGTATTGAACAGAAATAGCCATACCAGAGCCAACCAAAACGGGCCTACAGAATATGGATTTAGAGGTAATGCCAGAAACTACGACCTTAACAGAGATATGATAAAAACCGACACTCGTAACTCTCAGTCTTTACAAGAGATATTTCATATGCTAGACCCTGATTTGTTTCTGGATAATCATGTTTCTAACGGGGCAAACTACCAACATATAGTTACTTTGTTGCAACCTGTTGTCGATAGACTTTCTGAACCTATCAAAGATATTTTAGAACAAACCATAACTCCTTCTATCTATAAAATGATGAAAAAAGAAGGCTTAGACATGGTGCCTTACGTTAATATTTACGGAAACAACACCCCTGACAAAGGTTATAACCAGATGGTCGATTACTCTAGGTATACTTCTGGTTATGTCGGTTTGTTTCACACCTTGGGCTTTACTGTAGAAACTCATATGCTAAAAGAATATAAACTACGTGTTGACGCTACTTATAAGCTGATGAAAAACTTTGCTATTCTTGTACAAAACCAAAAAGAGAATATAATAGAAAGTAGAGCTAAAGCCAAACAAGAAAACCTAAGTAGTATAGACCTAGATTGGAAATTGGATAAATCAAAACACCAAACTATCAATTTCAAAGGATATGAGTATGAGTTGGTCAAAAGTGGTGTTTCGGGATTAGATAGACTCAAATACTATGATGATAAGCCTGTAGACTGGGAAATTCCTTTTTATAATAACTTCGAAGCTACAAAAACTATAAACATACCTAAACAATATATAATACCTCAGGGTTGGCATAGAGTGATAGAGCTTTTGAAATTGAACGACATAAAGATGAGTCAGATGGAGAGTTCTGAAACTATAAAAGTAACAGTTACCAATATAAAAGACTATAAAACCAGTAAAAGCAATTACGAAGGACATTATAGGCATAGTAATATTGAAACAAGCGAGACAGAAAGAGAGATTATCTTCAGAAAAGGAGATTATATAATTGAAACCAAAAATCAGGAAGGTCTAAGATATATTATAGAAACATTAGAAATAGAGTCTCCTGATTCGTTTTTCTCTTGGAATTATTTTGACACTCGTTTACAGCAAAAGGAGCATTTTTCTGCTTATGTATTCGAAGATAAAGCTTTAGAAATATTAAATAATAAGCCTAAAATAAAGGAGGCTTTAGAGAAAGCCAAAGCAAATAATTCTAAGTTAAGAGCTAATGCTAATCAGCAATTACAGTTCGTATATGAAACATCTCAGATACAAGAAAAAGAGTATTTGGAATACCCCATTTACAAAATATATTAAGCATATATTAGTATAATAACTCAAATATATAGTATATTTATATCTTAATTTTAAAACAATAATTATGGACGGATTTCTCATGGAAGTATCATTAGGAGCGATAGGATTAATAGTGTTAATTCTATTATCAGGAGCCTTCTTCACGGTCAAACAACAAACGGTAGCGGTAATAGAACGATTTGGAAAGTACACAAGTACTCGCCATGCAGGTTTACAATTAAAAATACCTGTATTTGACAAAATAGCAACAAGATTGAGTCTTAAGATACAACAATTAGACGTTTCTATAGAAACCAAAACTCAAGATGATGTGTTTGTGCATCTTAATATGTCTATACAATTTCAAGTACTAAGAGACAATGTATATGATGCGTGTTATAAACTTCATAGCCCTACCGAGCAGATAACTTCTTATGTATTTGATCTTGTAAGAGCCGAAGTTCCTAAAATGAGACTTGATGATGTATTTGTCAAAAAAGACGATATAGCATTAGCAATACAAAGAGAATTAAAAGAGGCAATGCTTAACTATGGTTACGATATAGTAAAAGCTTTAGTGACCGATATAGATCCTGATGCGAAGGTGAAGGAAGCAATGAACCGTATAAATGCAGCTGAAAGAGAAAAAGTAGCAGCACAATACGAAGGAGACGCTCAAAGAATATTGATAGTAGAAAGAGCAAAAGCAGAGTCTGAAAGCAAGAGGCTACAAGGTAAAGGTATAGCCGACCAACGTAGAGAAATAGCCAGAGGACTAGAAGAATCGGTAGAAGTGCTTAATAAAGCAGGTATCAACTCGCAAGAAGCTTCGGCACTTATAGTTATAACTCAACACTACGACACTTTACAATCTATAGGGGCTAACGATAAGAGTAATTTGATACTTTTACCTAACAACCCAAGTGCAGCAAGTACTATGCTTACCGATATGGTAACTAGTTTGGCTGCCGTTAAAGATATGGGCGAAACTACTAAAAGTTAGTTATAACCATAGTTTATATATTACCTCTATCAGTCACTAATGCGATTGGTAGAGGTTTTTTTATGAAGCAAACATAAATAATGTGCGTTTATAATATATTGGTAAACCTTAGGTGTTTTTAACATAAAATAAGGAATAAAAAAATGTATATTTGCTTTTGTTAAAAAAAACTAACACATAAATATGGAAATATTAATAAAAGCATCGCAGTTTATACTTAGTTTATCGTTCTTGATAGTATTACACGAGCTAGGACATTTTATACCTGCAAAATTATTCAAAACAAGAGTAGAAAAGTTTTATCTTTTCTTTGACTATAAATTCTCTCTTTTCAAAAAAACAATAGGAGGAACTACTTACGGAATAGGTTGGATACCACTAGGAGGTTATGTAAAAATATCAGGAATGATAGACGAAAGTATGGACTTAAAACACCTAGACAAAGAACCAGAACCTTGGGAATTTAGAGCTAAACCAGCATGGCAAAGACTTATAATAATGCTAGGTGGTGTTGTTGTAAACTTCGTATTAGGTTTTCTTATTTATGTAATGATATTGTTTGTATGGGGTAGAGACTTTGTTTCGGTAAACGATGTTCACAACGGTTTCGAGGTAGTAGAAAGCTTCGAACAATACGGATTTAGAGACGGAGACAAAATACTTACTGTAAACGGAGAAACTCCTGAACATGTGTTAGATATAAACAAGCATTTGTTCCTGAGAGATATAAAAACCATAACTGTATTACATAGTGACAATATAACCGAAACTATAGAATTACCAGAAGCTATAGGGAAAGTTATGTGGGAGAGTGGAGATATGAAGCCTTTTGCACCAAGAGGAAGTAGTGAAATAGGGGTTGTTGCAGAAAATTCATTAGCTGCTAGTGCAGGTGTATTAAAAGGAGATATTATAACTGTTGCTAATGGTAACAATGTATCGTCTTGGAATGACTTTCACCAGTCTATAGTAGGTAAAGAAAATGTAAGTTTAACTTTGTTAAGAAGAGGAGAACTAATAGATATAAATATAACTAAAGCAAAAGACGAACCAATAGGAGTAAATGGAGATGCTGCTAGTTCTATTACAGTAATCGAAAAAGAATATTCTATAGGCGAAAGTATATCAGGAGGAGCTACTTTGGCTTACTGGACGCTTAACGATTATATAAGCCAGTTCAAATATGTATTTACCAAAAAAGGAGCTTCTAGTTTAGGAGGTTTCATTTCTATAGGTAATATATTTCCTGCAACATGGAGTTGGGAAGCGTTTTGGAATATAACAGCATTCCTTTCTATCATGTTAGGATTTATGAATTTATTACCTATCCCTGCACTAGACGGAGGACATGTAATATTCACTTTGTACGAAATGATAGTTGGTAAAAAACCAGGAGACAAATTCTTAGAATACGCACAGATAGGTGGTTTTGTATTGCTTATGGGTTTATTACTGTTTGCCAATGGTAACGATATAGTTAAACTGTTTAGTTAGGCTTAGTTAGTGCTGTAACTTAATTGAATAACATAAAAAAAACCTCCTTTTTGGAGGTTTTTTTTATGCAATATAAAGAGCTTGTCTATAGTTGTACGGTTAGTTACTAGATTATCAACAAAGCAAGAAAAAACAATAACGTAGTGCAACTAATAAATTATATTTAGGAAGACATCACTAGTAAGACTTACTCGGAACTTATCCCCCGAAATAACTGACCCCTTAGCTTTGATCAATACCTTTACTATAGGTAATATGTACAATGGAAGTATAGAGGGCTTTAGGTCTACTTTTATATATGTTCTTAGTCTGTGTATGACAAGCTTATTATATACCTAGTTTTACTACTATTGACTTGTTTTCTGAATACTTGGATAAGTATTTTAGGAGTTTATTCTTCTGAACAATTCCCTTTGGGAATAACGATAAAAAAAACGAAAATAAAATTATATCTAAAGAAATAGTCCTATCTAAACTAGAATTTAACTTCCATGAAGAAGATGTATTTAAGTTTGAAGGAACAGGAATAATATTAGAATTTGATACAGGTAAAATAAACTATGATATTAAAACAAGGAGGAGGTAAGTATTTGTTCAAAAGGTGATTTTCGGATGTGATTACATCTTGATGATTAAAATATACACCTAATTATATTTGTTAAGAAACACTTATATAAGAATATTTTTTTTATATATTTGGGGAAATAGATAAAAATGAAAATTATACTAATAATAAGTTTACTAATGATAACAAGCACTTACTCTCAATCTTCAGGAAAATCAGAAATAGTAAATATAAACGGTAAAAATATTTATTATGAAGTACACGGAGAAGGAGAGCCTTTGTTTCTTTTACATGGATATACTCTATCTTCAAAGTCATGGAAAGATTATATAAAAAATTTCTCTAACGATTATGAAGTTTATCTGATTGATTTGACAGGACATGGAAAATCTGATGCTTTTAAAGAAACTCTATCAATAAAGTCAGTAGCAGAAGATCTTAATGGCTTGACAAATTACTTAGGATTAAGTGAAATAAAGGCTATAGGTTTTAGTTTTGGTGGAGATGTTCTTTATCAATTAGCACTAATAAACCCTACTCTTATAGAATCGATGATAACCATAGGGGCTGTAGGTACGTGGACAGTAAACGATTTCCCTGAGTATCAAAAAACATTCACTTTTGAAAAAAGAGATGATTTCCCGTGGTTAATAGAAAATCATGTAACTGATGAGAAAATAGAAGCTCTAATGACACAATTCAAAAACTATACGGTAAAAATAAGCGATCAGGAATTGCAATCAATAAAGCCTGAAGTATTAATAATGCTTGGAGATGATGATGAAGGGATGAGTTGGGAAGAAGTAATTAGAGTTAAGAAAAATTTACCAAACTCGGATCTTTGGGTATTACCAAACGTTAGTCATGGAGCTCATGAAGGAGAAACAAAAGAAGATTTTATAATCAAAGCAAAAGCGTTTTTATCTAAGGAAAGGTGAATTTACATTAAAAAGTAAATAAGCTCGTGATGTCTAAAAAAATAGACTAAAGTGGGCTCATTGTAATAGTATAATTAGAAGCACAAATCACTTAGCTACAAACTCACTTTTTTCTATGATTATACAATATAATTTATAAGAATCCTCTTTTGTTATATCGCTCATATCTATAGTTATAATCTTTCCCAAAAACCTATAGATGACCAGTTGGTTTTCGTTTAATTCTACTTTTTCAACCCTAGAGAATGTTATGCTTTTACCGAAAAACGATTTTATCCTTATTACCATACCAAGCTTATTGTACTGCACGGTGTTTCTGAACCAAAACATTCGGCTGTGGAAAACAGCTTGTAATAAAAAACCGTAAGTAGACATCTGTTTACCTATTTCCTCGTATTCCATATCTATTGAAGAGTACAAACCTAGTCCTCCAAAAATCAATATTATTGAAAATATTAGTAGAGCAGACTCTAAGCTAAGTATCTTTAATATATGAAAATGTATGTTTTTCATATATTAAAACCTAGAATCCATTATGCTTTTCATCTCCTCTTGCATTTTTTTAGCTTCTTCAGCTGCTTTTAAGGCGAAGTTTTTATCAGACCCTGCGTATATTATAGCTCTGGTATTGTTTATAAGTAAACCTATGTCTTTGTTGAGCCCATTTTCACAAACTTCTTGCAGGTTACCTCCTTGTGCACCTATGCCAGGAACCAACAAAAAACTATCAGGAACTATTGTTCTTATTTCTTTGAAATAACTAGCCTTGGTCGCCCCTACTACATACATTAGGTTGTGTGAGTTTTTCCATTTTTTAGACTGTTCCAACACTTGTTTATACATAAGCGTCCCGTTAGTTTCTAAGCCTTGAAAGTCTAAACCGCCCTTGTTAGAGGTTAAAGCAAGCATTATAGTAAACTTGTTGTCGAAACTAAGAAAAGGTTCTATAGAATCGCTTCCCATATAAGGAGCTACGGTCAAAGAGTCGAAATTAAGATCTTCGAAAAAAGCTTTAGCGTACATTTTGGAAGTATTACCTATATCACCTCTTTTGGCATCGGCAATGGTAAATATTTCGGGATGGTTTTCGTTTATATATTTGATAGTTTTGTCTAAAGCTACCCAGCCTTTAATACCATAAGCTTCGTAAAAAGCGATATTGGGTTTGTATGCTACTGCGTACTTATGTGTAGCATCTATTATTTGCTTGTTAAACTCAAATATAGGATCTTCAAGTTCTAACAGGTGCTTTGGTATCTTGTCCAAATCGACATCTAGTCCTATACATAGAAACGATTTTTTAAGTTTTATTTGCTTTATTAATTCTTCTTTAGTCATAGTCTTTAATCTAGCAAATCGGGTCTTACCGACTTTGTTTTCTTATATGCTTCATCTTGTCTCCATTGGTCTATTTTAGGGAAATTACCCGATAGCAATACTTCAGGGACATCTAATCCTTTATAACTAGCTGGTCGGGTATATACTGGTGGAGCTAGTAAACCATCCTGATGAGAGTCTGTAAGTGCCGAAGTTTCGTCGCCTATTGCTCCTGGGATAAGTCTTATTATACAGTCACAAAGTATAGCTGCAGGTAGTTCTCCTCCCGAAAGCACAAAATCGCCTATTGATAATTCCATAGTTATATGCATATCTCTTACTCGCTGATCTATTCCTTTGTAATGCCCTGCTAACACTATTATATTCTCGCAAAGCGAAAGAGTATTAGCTGTTTTCTGGTTAAGGGTTTTAGCATCAGGAGTCATGTATATTATCTGGTCATAGTCTCTTTCTGACTTCAATTTTTCTATACATTTATCTATAGGTTCTATCATCATAACCATACCTGCACCGCCACCAAACTGGTAATCGTCTACTCGGTTATAGTTCCCTGTAGAGAAATCTCTAGGATTGTGAAAATGCACTTCTGCTATTCCTTTATCTATAGCTCTTTTGAGTATAGAATATTCAAAAGGACTCTTTATCAACTCTGGACAAACTGTTATTATATCTATTCGCATGAGGCAAAGATAATTCAAAAATATTAGTGTAGAGTAATTATTTTTTAGAGTCTTGTTTTAGTTCAAAAAAGATAAAAACATTAATATTATTGCAATTTGTTGAGTTGATTTTCTCTTTTATGTTTATTGTCTTTCTCAATAGATAATGCCATTATTACAATTAGCTTATTGGGCTATATATTGTTAGTGTTATCCGTTTTATGACTCTTGCAGTTTTAAAACAAGAAAAGTGTAAATGTTACAATAAGGTATTTCATTTATAGAAGTTTTATCTTTAAATATATTTCCAATTAAAATGTCAAATATGGTAAATGATCACTTTTGTAAAAACATTAATTGAAAATAAGCTAGTTTTTTGGGTGTAGAAGAAACGATAATAATCAGTTTTTTTAACAAAAAACAATATACTCTTTGTTTAGAATCAATAAAAGACTTAGATTTATAATATATTTGTATTTCCAATAATCATAATTAATCGTAAATGTATTTTAATAAGAAAAAAATCATATTTTTTATATGCTTAGCTTTTATAGGCTGTAGCGTAAATAACGATGCACTTACTAGTAGGTTTTATCATAGTAACACCAGTAAATATAATATTTTATATAACGGTAATTTGCTTTACGACAAGGCTATTTTGGAATTAGAAAACAACAATAAAGATGTTTTTTGGGAAAGACTGCCTCTAGAGAAGATAAAAATAAAAGAGACAGAAAGCTTAGAGGATAGATTACTTACTTATAAAGAGAAAAAAAGAAAATTATTAAAAGAAGAGGGTGAAGAGTCCGAAAAAGACACTTTAGAAGCCAAACAAACTAGTTTTGAAAGAGCCGAAGACAAAGCGGTAAAGTCTATACAGAAACATTCTATGAATATAGGATATGAGAGGAATATAGAAATGGATCAGGCTTATTTATTGTTGGGTAAAACCAGGTATTATACTGGCCGGTTTAGACCAGCGATAGAGGCTTTTAACTATATTGTAGAAAACTTCCCTGAGTTTGGTTCTAAGTACGAGAATATAATGTGGAAAGCCAGATCAAATATAAAGCTAAGAAACACCAAAACGGCTATAGATATACTTTTACCCATGCTTAATCAGGGCGATATACCTAAAAGGTTGCATCCTTTTATATATACTACACTAGCGACTGCTTACGAGACCGAGAAAAACTACGAAAAGATGCTTGATTATCTTATGTATGCTATAGTTAAGGATAGTAATAAAGATAGATTAGTCCGTAATACCTTTATTTTGGCTCAAATGTATATGGAGTTAGGAGAAACAAATGAAGCTAGGGTGTATTTTGAAAAAGCTAGAAAAATAAGAGGAGTTCCTTATAAATATAAGATACATTCTAAAGTAAAACTAATAGAGACCGATTCTAGTACAACTGTTTATGATAGACTTAGTGAGTTGTGTAAAATATCTAGTTATAGGGAGAATAAAGATTATTTACGCTTTATGCACTATAGTTCGGCTAAGTTAGAAATGGAAAGAGATTCTATAGGAAATGCTATAAAATACCATAAATTATCTATCAAGAACTCAGCAACTGACTCTTTAGGGAGAGAGATTAATTATATAGATTTAGGAGATATAAACATAGGTAAGGAAGAGTTTGTATTGGCTAAGAAATATTATGACAGTGCTATAGCTTTTAATAAAGACAGAAAGAAAATAAGCATCCGAAAGGTAAAGAGACTTCATAAAAGTCTTATTGATTTTGTAAAATACGACAGTATAGCTAAAGCTTGTGATAGTATAATAAGAATGACTAAGTTGAGTAAAAAAGATATAGACAGCTTAGCTAATGAATATGCCGAAAAAACTAAGATACAATTAAAAAAAGAGAAAGAGTTAAAAATTATAGAGGCTACAAAAATTAAAACTAAACCTAAGAAAAGAGGAGGGAATTGGGTTTTTTACAATACTAGAGTTTCTGTTTTTGGAAGAAAACAATTTAAGAAAAAATGGGGAGATAGAATACTGGCAGACAACTGGAGGTTCAAGATAATGTCAAGTGAAGACCTGAATTATAACTCTGTTGATAGTACTAGTGTAAAGGGTAAAATGAAAATAATAAAACCTGAGGATATAGATTATTATTCTCAGTTTATATCGAGTATTTCCGAAAGTAGGAGTAAACTGGAGGAGGTTAAGTTTGATAGAAACGAAGCATATTATCAGTTAGGGCTTATATATAGGAATAAGTTAAATAAAAATATGCTTTCCTCAGAAAAATTGGAAGAGTTACTTCAGTTAGAACCTAACGCTAAGATAATACTACCTGTATATTATATATTATATGAAACATATAAAGATATGGAGAATATAAAAAGATCGGATTTCTATAAAAATAGGATTATAAGCGAATTCCCTAATTCTATTTACGCATTGAAAATACAAAATAAAGGAAACAAATATAAAGATGATAAAAGTGTGGAAGATGAATATAAGAAATTATACGCATCGTACAAACAAGGAAGTTACGACGAAGTGATTAAAAATATAGATATTATACTTGTAAACATTGCTAACTCAAGTTTAATTCCTAAATTTGAACTTTTGAAGGCTTACTCTATTGGAAAGATGGAAAGCGTATATGTATTTAAAAGTGCTTTAGAGTATGTTGCTCTAAACTATGCTAATACTATAGAAGGTGAGCATGCAAAGAAATTAATAATTAAAATAAAATAAAGAATGTTTAAAGATAAAACTGATACAACTGTGCAAAGTAACGAAAGAAATATAATAGCAAAGAATACTAAATTTGTAGGGGAGATAGAGTCTAATGGAGATTTTAGAATAGAAGGAACTGTAGAGGGAAACTTGACTACTAAAGGAAAGGTTGTTATAGGTAAAGACGGAGTTGTAAAAGGAAATATAGTGTGTAATTCTATAGATGTAGAAGGATATTTCTCAGGGAAACTTAATGCTTCTAGTTCTTTGGGATTGAGGTCTACGGCTATTATTAACGGAGAGCTTAATGTGGGTAGCCTTTCGGTAGAGCCAGGAGCTAAAGTTAACACGACAATATCTATGGGAGCTAGCATTGTAAACTTAGATAATTCTAACAAGAAAAAAGAAAAAATTGCCTAAAAACCAATTAAAAGAATATTTAGTCTATTCAGGAATAGCTGCTCAGATGGGAATAACCATTTGGCTATTCTCTAAGCTAGGCGACTGGTTAGCTATAGTATGTAATATACCTGTACTGAAGACAGTTTTGTCTCTTACAGGTGTATTCTTGGCTCTTTCGGTTGTACTTATAAAAGTAATAAAAGATAGTAAAGACTAGATTATAATATAACGAATTAATATGCCCAAACCCAATTTCTTGAAATTACTAAAATTATTACCTAGTATAACTTTTGTATCTACACTTATAGGGTCAGCATCGGCATTTCTTCTGATAGCTCTTAATTGGGCCGAAAACACTAGAGCTAACAATGAATATATACTATTCGGACTACCTATAGCCGGTTTTTTTATAGGTTTTATTTACCATAAATACGGGGGGAATTCTACTAAAGGAAATAACCTTATAATAGAAGAAATTCAAAACAGAAAAACAACAATTCCTCTTTTGATGGCTCCACTAGTATTTATGGGAACTATTATTACTCACCTGTTCGGAGGTTCTGCAGGAAGAGAAGGAAGTGCTGTGCAAATGGGAGCTTCAATATCGGACAATATTCAAAAACTTTTCAAACTAGACTACAACTTAAGAACTTTGTTTCTTATAATAGGTATTAGTGCCGGTTTTTCATCTATTTTCGGAACACCTATTGCTGGGGCTTTGTTTGGTATTGAGATTGTACTTATAGGTAAATTGAAGCTTAAATATTTGCTTCCTAGCCTTATTTCGGCATTCGTAGCCAACTATATATGTGAGCTATGGCCTATCACTCACTCCGTATTTAGTGTTGAATATGTTCCTAGCTTGGGTGTGGAAAATATAGTATGGGTAGTATTGGCTTCTTTTGTATTTGGGCTGGTAGCGATGTCGTTTTCTAAGACAACCGACTATATGACTAGTGTTTTTAACAAAATAAAATATCCTCCGCTAAGACCATTTGTAGGAGGTGTTGTTATCGTTTCATTGGTTTATATAGTAGGAACTACTAAGTATTTGGGCTTGGGAGTACCTATAATAGAATCGGCATTTGAGCGTAATTTGTTTCCACAGGTCTTTATGTTAAAACTAATATTTACATCTATAACTTTGGCTTCGGGCTTCAAGGGAGGAGAAGTAACTCCTTTGTTTTTTATAGGGGCTACTTTAGGAAATGTGCTTTCGTTATTTATACCCTTACCCTATTCTCTATTAGCAGCGATGGGCTTTGTAGCTGTTTTTTCGGGAGCAACCAATACTCCTTTGGCATGTTCGGTTATGGGAATAGAATTGTTTGGCTTTGAATCGGGAATTTATATAGTTATTGCTTGCTATTTTGCTTATATAGTGTCGGGTAATACGGGTATATACAAATCTCAACTAATCAAAATAAACAAACCTCTTACAAGTAAAAAAGACATAAATAGTAGACTGAGTGATTTCTAAATAATAAACTTATTGCTTTAATATTATTCTATCTATACGTCAACTTATTTTTCTTATATTTTATTTTTTCCCTTCTGGTAAATTCTTTCAAAAACACATATTGACTCATTTCAACGGTATAGACCATATTTGCATTCAGTCTAAGGGCTCTTTGCTCACTATAAAAATAAGGATTTACATTGTTACTATCAGAACTCATATTTCTTTCCCCCTTAAAATCCACTTTTTTAAGATATGAAACATCAAAGTATAATCTATATTCAGTATTGTCAAAAAGACCAAATACTCCTAATTTGTTTTGAGGATAAACAGTCTGCCCTAGCTTAACGAATATATATTCTTTATTAAAACCTAAGTATCTCGAAATAGTTCCGTCTTTGTGCTCTATCTTTATTCTGTTCATCTTACTAGTGTACTTATAAGTACCCGAGTGGTCGGTTTTGTATTTGTTTTCTATTTCTACAACAATTCCTTTTCTCATGCAGTGAATAGTATCTGCTTGATGCCTGGCGACTATAAAAGACTTCCAATTAGTGTTTTTTTTAGCATTGAAATATTTTTCTTTTAGACTATACGTTTCTCATACCTTTACTTCCTATCCTATTTTGAAAGGAAGTACATAACTGAAGTTTTCATCTGCTTTAGCTTTAGGGTCGCCCATCATATAGTTATAAGTGTAGGAAAAACTAATACCTTTATTCGGGTCAGCAGGCTTTAGTTTCATCAACCTATCACTATACCCTTTTATAACCCTCTTGAAACCTGGTTGATAACAATTACTAAGAGGAGTGAACTTTAACTCTATATAATAACTACCTGGTTTTTCTTTGGTATAAGATAAGTCCACGCTATTATCTGTGTTCATCTTGTATTCGATTACTATATTATCTCTCTGAGGAAACATGTTTTGACCAAATCCTAGCACTATGATGATGATTAAGTTTTGTATGTTTTTTATTTTTAATTATATTTATTAGTTATTTGATATAGGTATATTACAATCTCCCAATTCTAAAGCTAATTGAGACGGATTATATTCATTGCCCGAAACAGTAAAACTACCCAAGAAACCTAATTCGTTTTCAGAACTAGCTTCTTGATAAAACAAATAACCTAAAGCACAAAAATCTTGTAGTTTAGAGTTGTCAGTTATAATGATATCAGACTGTATATATTCCATATTATCTAAACCTGATAGGCTAAAAAGATTTTCATTTCCTTTTAACGTCAATGAAGTTAACTTCTTGATGCTTTCTAATCCATTTAGGTTCTGCAGAGAAGTGTTGTTTTCTATTTTAAGCCCATTTATCAAGTATTCTACATTCCCCATTCCCTCTAAACTAACTAGTCCATTATTACCGAAAAGGTTTAACTTATCTAGATTAATCAAGTTAGTTAACCCTATAAGACTTTCCAGTTTAGGGTTGCTGTTTATTTCCAGATGAGAAATAGTTTCTATGTTTTCGAAACCTTCGAGATTAACAAGTAATTCGTTATTGGTTATAGATATATATAATATGTCAGTCACCTCGCTATTTAAACTATTAAGACTAGTCAAGGCATCATTATCGTTAATTTCCCAAAAACCAAGAGCTTCTAAAGAATCTAAAGCTTGTAAATTAGTTAGTTTAGAGTTAGAACTCAAACCAAATTGCTTAATATATTTATATCCTCCCAAACCTTCTAAATTAGTTAAGTTTTCGTTTTCTATAATAAGAACTATATCATTCATAGTACCGTTATTTGCATCGGTAAAAACATCTTCAGGAGCTTCATTTGTAATATTATGTAGTCCTGATAAACTAGTCAAACTAGGACAATATGCGACAGCTAATATCCCCTCAACTTTAGTCAATCCTGATAAACCTATAAGGCTAGTTAGGTTATTGTTTTCCAAAATATAAAGTTCTTTGACTTCTGTTATATTATCTAAGCCTTCTAAACTTTCTAAGTTTATGTTACCTAATATATGTAAACTACCTGATAACTGACTGACAGATTTAAGAGCTGATATATCGTTTATATCAGTTTCAGGTAATTCATTTCTATTATAAGACTTAAAATATTTATTGGTACCTACACTAGGTTTAGCTCTCATACCCATATTATAACCAACTACTAAGTTACCTTGTATAGATGTATGGTTTTTGGAAGCAAAAATATCAATTTCTTTTTGGTTAGTCAATATAATATCACCGACAAAAGTATTAGGAGTATATTTTGTTGTAAAATACAAAGGGTCAGAGTAAAATGTAGAATATTCATTTTCGACAAAAGCTTTTATATAATACTCGGCATTAGCTTCTAGGTTAGGTATAATTGATGAAAACAATTCCGAATTATTTATTACTTCAAGTTCTACATCTATGTCTGTAAAACTTACTGAGTATCCATAAACAAAACCTCTCCTTATTATATCATAACCTTTATCATCAATTATATTGGCATTAGCGGTGGCGGACAAGTCTTTTATATCACTTATCTCATTTATTTCGAATATGGGTTTTGCTGTTTCCAAGCTTAAGGTGTTTATACTTATTTCTTCCGAATACAGAGTCTCGTTTTTACTAGTAATTACAAATCCTTTGACATAATACACAGTATCGGAATCTAGATTGTCTAGAGATATTGTTAATTTACCATCATTAAAATCAGCTTCGAACACCATATTGTCGGTAGTAGGGTCGTTACTGGTAGAGTATGCTAGTCCGTAAAATTCTATGGAATACCCTCGGTTTTCGACTATAGTCAACTCTCCTTGAACTGAGTTTATACCTATTACTATATCATTGATATTAATAATTAACTTTTTAGTTTCATCATCGTCATCGTTACAACCTAACAATAAAATAGAACTAAATAATAAACAAAATATTTTTTTCATAATTGGATTTGGTTTTAAAATACAAATATATACTTTTAAAAGAATAACAATCAAAAAAAACATAAGACAATTACCTTATAACTATCAAAAACTAAAACATTAAATAGACTCAATCTGAAATTAAACATATTTAACTCCTACTAACTGAACAGATAGACCTTAAAAGCTAGTAATAAAACGCTATTTATGATTAAAGTCAGCTTTAATCGTTAATAAATTCTTATATTCGAAGTCCAATTGTTAGGGTAATTAAAGTAAAAATCAAGGTATAATGAAAATAATAAAAACAATAGGAGTCTTAACTTCAGGAGGAGATGCTCCAGGAATGAATGCCGCAATAAGAGCAGTTGTACGTGCTTGTAGTTACTACCAAACGGCTTGCGTAGGCATATATAGAGGTTTTCAAGGAATGATAGAAGGAGACTTCGAAAGACTAGAACCTCGTAGTGTACATAATATTGTCAAAAAAGGAGGTACTGTACTCAAATCGGCTCGTTGCGACGAATTCAAGACCAAAGAAGGACGTAAAAAAGCTTACGATCAACTAAGAAATGCAAATATAGATGCCTTAATTGTAATAGGAGGAGATGGATCTTTTACTGGTGCTATGCACTTTAGTAAAGAATTTGACATCCCCGTTATAGGTATTCCAGGTACTATAGACAACGATATTTTCGGAACTCAATACACTATAGGTTACGACACCGCTCGTAATACTGCTATGGAGGCTATTGACAAAATAAGAGACACTGCTTCGTCACACAATCGCTTATTTTTTATAGAAGTAATGGGGCGAGATGCTGGTTTTATTGCTCTTAATTCGGGGGTAGCCGCTGGTGCCGAGGAAATACTAATTCCTGAAGAAGATATGGGTGTAGACAGACTGGTCGAGTCTTTGAAAAAAAGTAGACTAACTGGTAAAACATCGAGCCTTGTAGTTGTTTCAGAAGGAGATGATACGGGAGAAAATGTATACGAACTAGCCAAATATGTACGTAAAAACTTACCTCAATACGATGTAAGAGTATCGGTATTGGGACATATGCAACGAGGAGGTAATCCTAGTTGTGCCGATAGAGTGCTAGCTAGTAGGTTGGGTGTAAAAGCAGTAGAATTATTACTTAATGGCACTTACAACGTAATGGTAGGAGTGTTGAATGAAAAGATAGAGCATACCAAACTAGAAGATGCTGTAAAGGGAAAGAACAAAATAAACCAAGAGTTATTAAGGATTTCAGACATAATAACTATATAATAAGATGAATATGATAAAAATAGGAATTAATGGATTCGGAAGAATAGGAAGATTAGCTTTTAGAATAGCTACAGAAAGAAAAGATATACAAGTAGTTGCTATAAATGATTTGTTAGATGTAGACTATTTGGCATATTTGCTTAAATACGATTCGGTACACGGAAAGTTCGATAAAGAGGTTAAGGTAGAGGGAAATTCGCTAATAGTTGACGGGCAAGTTATAAGAGTAACATCTGAAAGAAACCCTGAAAACCTAAATTGGAGTGAAGTAGGTGCTGACAATATTATAGAGGCTACTGGTATATTTACTAGTTTAGAAAACGCCAATACTCATATAAAAGCTGGAGCTAAGAAAGTGTTTATATCAGCACCTTCGCCAGATGCACCTATGTTTGTTATGGGAGTAAACCACAAAACCATGAAAGCTAGTGACAATATAGTTTCTAATGCTTCATGTACTACTAACTGTTTAGCCCCTATAGCTAAAGTTTTGAACGATAATTTTGGTATAGTCGAAGGGTTAATGTCAACTATACATGCTGTTACAGCTACTCAAAATACTGTTGATGCTCCATCGTGTAAAAACTGGAGAGCAGGACGTGCAGCTATACACAATATAATACCTTCTTCGACAGGAGCAGCTAAGGCAGTAGGGAAAATAATCCCTGAGCTTAACGGAAAGATTACGGGCGTTGCCTTTAGAGTACCAGTTATGGATGTTTCGGTAGTTGACCTTACCGTTAAACTAAACAAGCCTGCTAGTTACGAGAAGATAAAAGAAGTTATGAAACATGCTTCTGAAAACGAAATGAAAGGAATACTTGGCTATACCGAAGATATGGTAGTATCTCAGGACTTCGTAGGAGACCCAAGAACGTCTATATTCGATGCTAATGCAGGACTTTCTCTTAACGATAATTTCGTGAAAATAGTTTCTTGGTACGACAACGAAATAGGTTATTCTAGCAAGTTAATCGAACTAATTGAGTATTCAACTAGTTTATAATATTACCCTAATACAGTTCAAATGGCATTAGATAAGAAGACTCAAAACAAATTGTGGTTTTATCCGATGCTATTTGGAGTTTTAGGATCAGTTATAGGTTTATTATTACGCTACGGTTTTGCAGTAGGTAGTAGTATAGTTCCTTTCAAAAACATATTACACTCTCACTCACACACTATGTTGTTGGGTTTACTTTTTAACGCTTTACTTACCATAACTATCATAAGGTTTGTAAACCAGCTCAGCAAGTCACTATATAGACTATATATATCCTTGCAAATATGCGTAGGAATACTATTTATAATGTTTATAGTGCAAGGATATGCTTTTGTTACCATATTGTTTTCTACTATACATTTATGGCTTAGCTACGCCATCTTAATACTCGTGTGGAAACAACTTAAAGGGAACAGTACAGCAATAAGATTAGTCAAATACGGAATTATACTTCACTTTATATCTTCTTTAGGACCTTATGCTCTAGGGCCTCTCAAAGCATTTGGAATGCAGGATAATCCTTGGTACAGGCAAGCTATTTTCTTTTATCTACACTTTCAGTACTTCGGATCTTTTTTTATGTGGATGCTAGCAGCTTTGTTTGACAATGCCAATATCAAAATGTCTAAAAAAAAGACTATTATCACTGTATTTTCTCTTGCTTTACTATATTCTCATTCCTTAGCTTATAGTTTCGATTATGTTTTTCTGAAAATATTGGGTTTTATAGGGGCTATATCACTACTTTACACACTGGTTAGTGTCAGCAAAAACCTTGTAAAAAACAAGAAAATCAACCATATACATATTGTTTTGCTTACTATCCTAATCTTAAACTGTTTAGGTAGCGCACCTTATTTTTCAAGCTTAGTGTCCGAAAATAGGTTTATACTTATAGCATGGTTACATATGCTTTTTTTGGGCATGTACTTACCTTTTATCTTTAAGGAACTAAGTATAAAAGTCCATAATTCGGTAGTTATAATATATATTACAACTTTTTTAATTACAGAATTACTACTCGTATTTCCTGGTATCATATTCAAAATCATAGCTATACCTATAACGATATGTCTATTTACAGCTTATTTGTTTGTTGTTATTTGTGTATGTGTGGTTTTTTTTAAAAAGATATTTGTTGATAAAGATAAGTTTACTGTGAAATTCATATTATAGGTTGTTGTTAATGTTTTATTACCTTTTTAAAATATATTGTTGCAACATTAATAATCTAAAGCTGTGTCTCTGTATTGTTTTTTGACTTTGTTTTAATTACCAAAAAACAACTACCTATCTTTCAATCTATATACGAACTTATGTCCACTCCAGTTTTGATCAATAGATACTACTTTTGTGTCAACTAAGCCATTGTCTAGTCCATATTTCATTATAGTGAATTTGTCTAGTTCAGTTTTTATTTCAGAAGTTTTTTTAGGCCAACTAACCCATAAGAATCCATCTTTAGCAAGGTTATCTTTTGCTGTTTTATAGAAAAGATCTAGCTCTTTTCTTGTTCTTACAAAAATATGGATAAACATAATGTCTCTATCGACCTCCGCTTCATTTATTATAACATTACTAGGGAATTCGGCAAAGAAATTCGTGTATTTTTGAGGTTGGTTCAATACAAGTATCTCAGAACAGCTAGTGATCCCTAGCTTTTTATATAGAGTTGTTTTTGATATATTCACAGTCATTACAATCCTAATTGTTGCTTGAAAGTAAGTAATAAAACTATGGTTACTATAGAAATAAATGTACCAACTTTTATATACCAAAGAGTTAATGCCGACACGATAATGCCAAATACTAAAGTCCAATCTTGACAGGTTAATAGTGCGTAAATAAATATTAGCCAGCCGAGTCCTAAAGTTATAAACAGAGGCCCTAACTTAAATACATTTACTTTTAATTTATAGAAAAGATTAGCCCAAGGACCAGGTTTTTCAGGCCCTATATATTTACCTTTTATCATTACATGAACTCCATCTGCTATCATAAATACTCCATTTGCAAATGCAAGTATTGTTAATATTATTTTTACTGTCATATTTTTTATTGTAGTATATATGTGCGAATATAGTTATATTATAAGTGAAAATTTAGATTAAATAGTTATTACACCTTAATTTAGGAAGGTTTTACATGATTGTATAAGTATAAGTTATTGTAATGGTGTGATTTTAAACCCAATAAATAAAGCCAAAATATTTTGTTAAGAGGTCTTTTGGCTTTGTTTTTTCAGGTATGAGAGAAACTCTATATGTTATTCATTAAACCTACAAGTTTAAGCTCTAAAACTAATTATCACTTAATCTCAATATCTAGAACAATATATTAACCAAACAAAAAACATTAGTTAATCCTAAGACTATTTCCGAAAATATACCTTGTATTAATAATTTGTTAGGCTTTCCGTCTACAATAACACTAAGGATTCTTCCTATAGCAAAGCCTAGAAGAATTAAAATAGCGACAACAAACGAAGTGATGGTTAACTGAGGGATGAAGATTCCTAATAATATAATGACACCTCCCAATGCCATAACCGAACTAACTCCTCGGGCTTCACTTAAGTTGTTGACTTCGTTTTCGATCTTTATACCTGAGTTTTTCATATAAGTTTTCACGGGACTACTTATTCTCGATATACCTCCGTAGATTAATAAAAGACCTGAAATTGATAATATTACTATTTTGATTATTTCCATTTTTATATGTTTTAATTATTATACCGCAAACATAATAGAGGGGAGTGACACAGGTATGTCAGGGGTGTTTTATTTCTGTACATAATCTTCAAAATACTTTTTCATAGTCATATTATGTGGGGTGAATTCTTCGTTTTTAGCCGATAGTTTTTCTATATAATCTATCCGAAACACTCTAAAATCGTCTCTTAACCTACAAAATGCAATAAGAAGAAAATTACCATTGGTACTATAGATGGCAAAAGGCTCTATACTACGACTGGTCTTTACTTTTACCGAAGAATTATATTCCATATCGAGCACCTGATAATTAATAATAGCCGATTGTATTTGCATTAGGTTATTACTCGATTTTTCTTCATTATGATTACCTCCAAAATATACTCTTTGAGATAATAAATCGGCATTTCCTTTTTGAGAATATCTCAAAATAGATTTTATTTTTTCTATAGCACTCGACACATTATCGCTAAACGACTTGTCTTTGCTTTTGAGGACAAGTTGTTCTACAGTTATTAAGGCATTAGCCTCGTCTTCGGTAAACAAAACAGGCGGAAGATGGTAGCCTTCCATAATAGAATATCCTTTTCCTTCTTCGGTGACAACAGGTATCCCTGATTTTTCGAGACTGCGTATATCTCGGTATATAGTTCTGATACTAACATTATGTTTTTCGGAAAGATATTTTGCCGTTACAATTCTTTTGGACTGCAATTGAGTAATGATAGTTGTTAGTCTCGATAGTCTTGATTTTTCTTCCATTTTAGTTTTTATACTTATAGATTTTGGATCAAATATAATTAGATAAAAGAGATATATACCTTAGTTTTTTAGAAAAGACTAATATATGTAATTATAGGTTTGTAATCTATATTGTTTCATACAGATACTAGTGGTTTTTCAGGTGAATAATCAGTATAGATGTTGAGTGAAATTAAGGCTTATTTGTTTTATAATAAAAAGAGTGTATCGAGTGAGGAGCGGGCGAAACAATCTGTAAGTTCTCATTTGTCTGCTTCATATATGTCAAATTTCAGAAATACAGACTGTTTTATGTTCTTGTATGTGAAGTTTCAGAGCTTGTGAAATCTTGTAGTATTTAAGTTATATAAATACATACTATTTTTTTGTTTACTCAGTAGTTTGTTATTTCAATAGAGTTTGTAGACTTCCTATATAGGGTTCTTTTTTTTGCGATGGGAGAAGTAAAAGTGGAAGACCAAAAGGTAGAGGTATTTATAGAGGGGCATTACTTCGTTCCTCGAATGACGTTGTGGTTTTTTTCGGGTTTATCTATTAACCCATTGTGTTTTACATAAGCACAACTTAATTACACCCAAGATATATAGCGTTTTAAATTGTATATATTTTTATTTTTCCAAAAAGCTTGCAAAGTTCAATATAACATCATTATCTTTGTACCTACAAATAAAGTATATGTTATGAGTTATTATTTTGAAGCAATACATGAAATCATAAGGACAGGTCATTGGATTACCGATTCGGTGTCTAGAGAGTTGAAAGAGCATGATATTTACGAGCCACAGTACAATGTACTAAGGATATTGAGGGGAGCCAAGGGTGAGCCTATATCGGTTAATACTATATTAGAAAAAATGGTACAACGATCGAGTAACGTAACTAGAATAGTTGACAAATTGACCCAAAAAGGATTAGTCGAAAGAACTCTATCGGAGACTGATAGAAGGAAAATGGACATAATAATAACTAAAGAAGGTTTAGAATTATTGAAAAAATTGGACTTAAAAGTAGAATCGTTACACAAGCCAATGAAAAATAATCTATCGGAAGATGAAGCCAAAACATTGAAAGAGTTAATAGTGAAATTAAAAGGATAATAATATGAAAAAAATAATCGCATTAGGAGGTAGTAATAGCAAAAAGTCTATCAACAAAGCCTTAGCTATATATGCTGCTAATAAAATAAAGGACAGTGAAGTAACAGTAATTGACCTTAGTAAATACGAGTTGCCACTATACGGTGTTGACTTAGAGGCAGAAAGCGGAATCCCCGAAAATGCTGTGATAATTAACAATATGTTAGAGTCTTCTGATGCTATAGTTGTATCACTGGCAGAACATAATGGTTCGTACTCAACAGCATTTAAAAATGCTTATGATTGGATGTCGAGAATAAACCAGAAAGTATGGAAAAACAAACCAATGCTATTGATGACTACTTCACCTGGAGCTAGAGGAGGTATAGGTGTACTAGAAAGTGCTAAAATGTCGTTTCCTCACTTGGGAGCTAATATAATAGCCGACTTTTCTTTACCTTCGTTCTATGATAATTTTTCGGAAAATGGATTGAAAAACGAAGAGCTTAATAACAGTTTGAACGAGAAAATAGAACTTTTAGAAAAAGCTATATAATATAAAAAAAGGAGGTGAAATATCTCCTTTCTTTTAAATAAATTATATGTACCTACAAATAACGTATTAGTTATGAATAAAACAATAAAAACAGTCTACGGCTACAAAAACATAGATGGATTAATTCCAGGAATCAACGGGCAGAGGGCTTTCCCGACCAGAGAATTTATAGAGTCAGATCCTTTTGTTATGCTTGATCATATAGGTCCTAAAAAAATGGAAGACAATTGGTTTCTTGACGGCAAAGGACATGACCATCCGCATCGTGGTTTCGAAACTATCACCATAATGTTTGAAGGCAATATGCAACATAGAGATTCTCTAGGTAATAAAGCTCAGTTAAACTCAGGTTCGGTACAACGTATGAATGCTGGTTCGGGGATTATACACGGAGGAGACATGAGAGCTGACAGTAAAACCAAACGTTTTCATGAGATGCAACTATGGGTTAACAATCCTTCGGTAGACAAGATGTCTCAACCTGATATTCATAATGTTTCGGATAAAGAGATACCTAGCTCTATTGTAGATAATATGGAATTAAAAGTTTTTTCGGGAGAAATAAACGGATTGAAAGGACCTATAACGACAAAAGCAAAAACACAAATTGCTCACCTTGTCTCTAAAGGAAAAGGGGAAATAAAAATAGGTGAATTTCCCAAAGGAAACAATGTGATGATATACGTTTTGGAAGGAAGTGTATATATAAATAATACCGAGATAGAACAATATAAACTGGTAAGCTTGAGTGAAAATGGTAATTCTATTATTATAAAGACTTCAAAATCGGCTCAGGTAATGATTTTATCGGGGAAGCCTTTGAATGAAACTGTGGTATATGGAGGCCCTTTTGTAATGAATACTCAGCAAGAAATAAATCAGGCTAATATTGACTTTAGTCAAGGAAAGTTTGGACAAATACAATATTAAGATGAAAAAACTAATCATTATATCTATTGTAGTTTTGGCGGTAGGCACTAGTTTGTTTGGGCAAAACAATACTATAAAAACAAATACAGAAATAGGACTTAGAGGACGATGGCAAACAGGTAATACTAACCAATTTGCTATTAATCCCAATGCCAAATTAGGATTGTATAGCGATAGTTTTAATGCTGAACTAAAAGTTGATTATAGGTATTTGAAAGCAAATGATTTTATAGTAAACAACGATTTTTGGTCATCGGCTATATATCAGATAAAGCCTAACTACAAGTTTTATAAAACAGCTATTATTAGGTATGGTTATTCCAAATCGTATAGAGTTGACTACTCTTTGTTTTCGGGAGTAGGAGCAGGTTTTAATATCAGAAACAAATCGGCTTTAGATAGAATACAGATAAACGTTTTTGCAGGATATATGAGTTTAAAAGAAGAAACTCAAAACACACATTCGTCGTTATCGTCAGGTATGCTATTCAAACTTATAAGCCCTATAAGTAAAGGCATTAATCTGCATTGGGAATTACAATCATATCATTCGGTTATTGATTTTGGCATATGGGGTATAAGCAATGAGGTGTCGCTACTATATAAGGTACATCCGCATATATCGGTCAATATAACTCATAATACTATTTAGGGTTTGCTGAGAAACTAACAGAATTAACTTATCTAAATTTTAGATTTCGGCATAATTCCAAATATTATATCTCCTTACGTAATATTTTATTCTAAAAATATTATTAAGAGTAAATTCAATCTTCAGAAAGCATT
>JABSPL010000162.1 GCA_013215105.1 Flavobacteriaceae bacterium | reverse complement strand
CATCATCACGAGGCATGAAGTAATCCTTAATATTATTCATATAAAAAGCTGTATTTTAAGATTATATCTTATATCATTGTAGTAATACGAGTTAAACATCCATATGTCCTATATATATAGTTTCTTTTTCACTTTACCAGCGTTAAAAAATAGAATCATAGCTAAGGCTATGCTTAGATTTTTCGCCTTGTTAAAGCAATAAATAATTAAATTTCTATTATGACATTTAGAAATTTAATTGAATTGTGTTAGAATCCTAATTATTTTCCGTAAATTTACAATTCAGATAGGAAAACTTTTGGTGATTTTTTGAACCTAAGTTTATCTTGCGTAGCGGGTGCTTTTTTAAAGTTAATCCGCTACTTTTTTGTCTACATATCAGCATGCAGATAGGAGAAACTTTTGGCTCAATTTTACCCTAAGTTTTTAAACCATCTGTACTTTTTTTTCTATTTTATTTCTATCCAATACCGAAACGTAATCAGGGTCATATTTTAATCCTGATTTGGCTATAGCAGAAGATATTTTTAATAATTTGTTAGCAACAGCGATAAGTGCTACCTTTTTTGGTTTTCCTTTAGCCAATAGGCGTTCATATAATTCTTTACACGATTTATTGTATCTAGAGGCTTGTAATGAGCACATATATAATGCTTTTCTCATGGCAGGGTTACCCATTTTACTTATCCTATTAGCTCCCCTCACGCTAGTTCCAGAGCTATGTTATGTAGGGGCTAAGCCAAAATAAGAGCATAATTGTTTTGAAGAATCAAAGTTTTTGAACCTATCTGTAGCTATTATCAATAAGGGTGCTGTACGCTCCCCTATACCGCTAATAGACTTTAGGTTGGTTAATAGTTCAGGTTCTTCTTCTGCAACCAATTCATTTATTTTAAGCTGTAGAGATTCTATCTTAATAAGCATACATTTGATTTCCTCTTCTACAAATTTGATAGCAAAAGGTATAGCCTCTTTGGTCTTTAGAGCATCTAATTTATTTTTCAAGCCAGATCTAATTCTTGTCATCTGATCCATAACTTTATATATATCTTTACTTTGCTCTATTTTTTCAGAACAAGGCTCCCAAAGTTCAGGTTTTTGATTTTTACCATAAAGAGATATTACTTTAGCATCTGCTTTGTCTGTTTTGTTTCTTTTTAGAAGCATTTGAGAGAATCTTTTAATACTCAAAGGGTTTACAACTGACACATCTATTTTCTTCTTAAAAAGAAACTTAGCTATATTTAAATGATAAATACCTGTAACCTCCATAATACATAAACTATCTTTTTTAATAGTTTTTTTGAATTTTATAAACCCTTTTTTAGTGTTTTTGAAGTTACTGTGTTTTCCTTCTAAATCTACTACATCAAAAGTGTCTTTTGATATGTCTATCCCATAAATGTTTGCGTAATTGTTCATGATTAATTTATTTTACAGCTAGAATATGTTACGTATTTCACCAACCTTTAAACAGGATCCAGTCCCAATGAATTGTTCAAAATTAAATAACGAATAAAGAGGGGACTTTCAATTTAAATAAGCTTTAAATCTTATTGGTATAAACAGCCTTATTCCTCTTTTTTCTAAATGATTATTTCTTAAATATACTACTTTGCAAACTTAGGTTGGTATAATGTACTGAAGTGCTTGTAATAATGATTAGACTTTTTTAGCATCAATTTCATTAATTTATCAGGCTATAGATTTTCTGTCCGACAAAATATAATTATTCACTAATAAGCAAAAATGTTTTAGAAAACTGAAGATATTATATGAAAACATCCAACAAATTGGATGTTTTTTATCGGATTATAGTGTTTTATTACTTATAAAGCGAACTTGTATTTCATTATGAAGAGATCTCATAAGAATATTGAATAAATAAAACTACTCATTTAAATGATTGGTTGTCAAATATTTCACTTATATTTGTGTTCAATCAAAGATATATTGTTATGAAAACAAGACTACTAACTTATTTATTTTTCATCATATTAATTTTTAAATACGATTATATATTTAGTCAAAATCCTGAATTCATTTCTACTCCTATAGAAAGTGCTATAGGTAACCAAGTATACACTTACGACATAAAAGCTACTGATGATATAGATTTATCTAATCTAAAATACACTGAAATAACTATACCTTACTGGGCCACTTTTACCGAATTCTCGGAGACAAAAGAGATGTTTGAAGGCTACCCATTTACAGATCCTAGAGGTATAGCTATAGATGATTTTGGAAACATATATATAAGTGATTATGGTGCTAATAAAATAGTTATTTGGAATAAATCTACAGAAGTCATCAGTACGATAGGTAGTGGAACAGCTGGTTGGCTAGACGGAGATTCTACTATAGCTAGATTTAATGGGCCATACGGGTTACACGTTCATGGAGGATACCTGTATGTTGCCGATTCTAAGAATAATAGAATAAGAGCTATTGCAATAGGTAGTAGAATAGTATCTACTATAGCTGGATCTGGAATTGTTGGTTCTAATAACTCTGGTGACGATAATCAAATAGGCAGCAGTGCTAAATTCGACACCCCTAACGATATTTTTGTAACAAATGACGGAACAATATATGTAGCTGATACCGAAAACCGCAGAATAAGAATTATACAAAATAATACAGACAGAACTGTTTCTACACATAGTCAGGTAGGTTACCATGTTCAAGGCATAGTAATTGACGAAACGAATAGTCTTATATATTATTCGACACATCAAAATGGAATATTTAAATCTAACATAAATCCAGCTTTTGGGATAAATACTCCTTTTTATACTGGAGGCGAATGGATATACGGGATAGAACTATATGGAGACAAGAACCTTTACGCTTCATTGAACTGGTCAGGCACAAATCCTCCAAATGAAATACTAAGAGTAAATACTAGTAATAGTACTGATGAAGAGTATATTAATACTGGAAATGTCAATAATCCATATCATATGGCTGTTGACAAAACAACAGGTTGTCTAGTTATTGTTGGAGAAAATAACCTTATTCAAAAAGTAACAACAGGAGCCAGAATAATGGGAATCCCTCCCTTAGGAGATGCTATATATCCTGTTGAAATAAAAGTTACAGATAGTGATAACAATGAAAAAACTCAAAATTTCAACATATACGTCGATGAAAAAGGCCCTAAAATAGTTAGTTTAGATCCTGAAATTGGAACTATTAATGTAGATACTAAGCCTCTTCTGAGGATAACTTTTGATAAAGAAGTGAAAGTAAATTCGGGAGGCTCTTGGATGAGCATACTAGATGTAGCTACCCAGAGCGAGAATATGTTTATTAGTATGACTGGTTATACAGATATAACTAATACTTGGTCTATGGTAAGCATAGATCCTTTAGATAAAAAAGTACTATTAATAGATCTATCTTATCATTCTCTCACCCGTTTCGAAATAAAGCCTAATACTAAAGTTTATTTAAAAATAGACGCAGGCTTTGTAGTAGACTTGAGAGGTAATCAGTTCGAAGGTTCAAATGATACAAACGATTTATACTTCACAACAAAACCAAAAATAACTGATTTTGATAATATTACCGAAACTTACACACCTACTTTAGAAATACCTCTTAGCCCTATATATAACAATGGAAGCAATGCTATATTAGAAATAATAAAAGATAGCGATGGAAAAGTTGTACGATATGATGATGTTTTAGGAAACATAAGCTCCGTTCCTTTCATAAACGAACCTACAGTTTTATCTACAGGCACAAGAACAGGTAATCTGGATATTGGTGACGCAGGCATATTTAAAGTAAAGGTAACCATACCGAATGATATTAATTTTTATGGAGCAACAAAAGAAATATATGTGACTATAAATAAGGCAAATCCTACAATTTCATTAAAACCTACTTTTCCTATAAATATAACCTATGGGGATAGTAATATAGAGTTAACACAATATATAGAAACAAGCTCTGATGGGATAAAGAGTGCTAATATGACTCTTATAAATGAAACCAGTATAGTTAATAATGAGTTAATTATAGGATCTGCTAGTCCTACTACTAACATAGGTTTTGACATAATGACTTCAAGTACCAACAACTATAATGTAAGTTCTAATTCTAATAATTTCACTATAGCAAAAAAAGTGCTAGAAGTAAAAGTAGAGTATTCTGAAAGAGAATACCTAGCTACCGATCCTCTTACTTTTGTGAGTGAGTTTATTGGCTTTAAAGATGGAGATAATGAAAGTTCATTAACAGGATCTGCCACATACGATAGTACTACTTACAATTCAACAAGTAGTCTTGTTGGCTTTTACGACATATTGGTATCAGGATACACTTCTAACAACTATACTTTCGACTATACAGCTCCTTTTGGTAAGCTTAAAGTAACCAAGAGATCTCCTAACCTGACTGCTGGTAATTTTGCTGTAGATTATACAGCTTCAACAACAAGTAACAGTTATGAATTATTTGATCTAGCCAGTATATCATCTGTTGGTTCTACAGGAACCTATAGTTATAGTATTGAAGGTGATTCTGGGGAGAATTTGACTAATCCTGTCAGAGGCTCTAAGATTATAATAAATTCTAATTCATCAGCTACCTTTGAGTCGGGTAATGCAGGGGTGGTGGTTTTAAAAATAACGATAGCAGAAGACAATAATTATAAAGAAGCCTTTGTAGATATAACCATAACTATAAATAAAATAGAGCCTTCTATCTCTTTTATAATAATAGACCCTGACTACGGAGATAATTATACAGATTCTTCAAATCCTGCTAATATCATATTAGCAGCTACTAACAATTCTATACCTGGTAATAATAATTTTACTTATGAGTTTACATTACAGGAAGGATCAGAGTCATACAATCCGGCAACTACCAACACTATTATAAGTGGAGACAAACTTATAATCGGAAATGCGGGGTTAGGTATGGCTATAAAAGCAACTCTACCTGAATCTACAAACTACTTAGAAAATAGTAACTTTGATGCTTTTAAAATAAATAAAGCCAGCTTAGGTATAGAAATAACTTCTGTAGAAAAAAATTATGGAGCAACTCTACCTGACGTAAGTGAAGCATTTAAATACGTGAATAATGATTTTAGAAATGGTGAAGGGGTTGCAGATATAAGTTTTCCTCCAGTAATAGTGTTTTCAGGAAGTAATGTAGGTAAATATTCCGATGCCGGAGAATACGAACTAACAGCTACAAACCTTGGTAATAACACTAATTACACAATAAGAGAGGCTAATTCTAACATAAATATGAAGATAAAGAAGATAGACCCTGTTTTTGATGTATCTGATATCGAAAAAATATACGGAGACTCTGATTTTGAACTCACACATGATATAACCAACATAATAACTTCATATAACGATGGTTCAACAGGTAATAATAACGATGTAAAACTTGTTTATAGCTTTGTAACTCCTACGCCTCTAGAAGGAAGCTCACTATACGATGGTAATAAAATAGATATAGGAGGAGTTGAAACATTAACTATTGAAGTAAAATGCGAAGAAACTACTAATTACAATGAGATAGCTGAAAATTTAAGCCTAGAAATAAAAAAGTCAATACTTAAAATATCGACCTCTGATATTTCTTTAATATATAAAGAAACTCCTTTCCCTGGTTCTTTCGAGTATATCTTCGGAGATAAAAACGGAAACTTTGGATTTAAAAATAATGACGATGAAAATACTATAGGATTAATACTTCCTGTAATTGGATGTATTATAAATAATAATGAAGAAAATGTTGGGACTTACGATATATTATTTGACCATACTAATGCCTTAAGTAACAACTATGAATTTGAAACTACCAGCACGACATTAGAAATCAAAAAGGGTAACCCTATTCTTACATACTCTTCCGAATCTAAATCGGTATATGGAGATAGTAATAAACAAATAAATGTAGGTATTAATAATACTATTCAAAATATAGAATATTCTATTGATCCAGGAAATAACACTAGTGATGCTTCTATAGTATCATTCGACAATACAGGATTTGAACTATCTAATGATAAATCAGGTTATGTAGATATAATAATAACTACACCAGGAACAACTAATTATAATGCAATAACTGAAAGTGATGATAAAATAATAAGGCATACAGTAGAAAAAGCTAAATTAACGATTACTTTCAGAAATGATTCTAGAGATTTTGAAGATCCTGACCCTGAATTCAAATTTGATATTTCGGGGTATAAAAATAGTGACGATATAGACGATATAGATTCATTACCTACAGGAGTCACAGACGCACTATTAAGTTCGATTCCAGGAGGAGACTACAATATATTTGTAGATCCAAACAATACAGAAAGCGATAATAATTATTATTTCGACTTTGTAAGTGCAAAACTAACTATAACTCAAAACAAACCTTTAGTTATTACTAAGGAGAAAACTGAAGATATAGATCAAGTATCTGCTAAATTGTTTGCGACTATAGAAGAAAAAGGAACTTCAAATGTAACTGAAGCAGGCTTTGTATGGTCAATTAAAGACAGTGACTTAAATATAGGAACTATACCTAAATCTCTTGAAAATGGAATAAGCACAAACGCAATCAGTGGGCCTATAAGTCTTCCTTATGATTTTGAGTACGATATAGAGAATCTTCCAGAAGGAACTAATATATATTATAGAGCATTTACTAAAAACAGCACAGGAGTCAGTTATGGTATTATTAGGTCTTTTGTAACCGAAAAGATAAAGGCTACTATAGGTGACTTTTATGATTTTGATGTAACATATGGAGGTGATAATATAGATTTACTAGTAAAAACAGGGATTACTAAAAATTCAACAGGTAATATATATTTTACTGTAAAATCTTCTTATGGAACTATGATGTTAAATGACTTTATAACTTTAAAAATTGGTAATGTAGAAAAATTCATACTAACAGCGGACATAGAAGAACATGGAGTATATTCTTCTGCCGAAAAACCTATAAACGTACAAGTGAAAAAAGCAAATATAATAGCCGTACCTAAAGACACTACAAGATTTT
>JABSPL010000161.1 GCA_013215105.1 Flavobacteriaceae bacterium | reverse complement strand
ACTTATATCTGTTGCATTTGTAGCAATACCTGAAATATCCTGATCACCAGTATTTTCACCACTTGTATTACTCAACAGGGTGATTTGTCCAGAAGTAAGTCCTGTTATAGAAGGAGTAACCCAACTCAAAACTCCATTACCATCTGTTTTTAATACTTCACCATCAACTCCTGCATCGGCAGGTAAAATAAGGATATAAGAAGTATCTACTGCTGCTGGTGATTTTATAGTTATTTTATTTGAATTATTAGGATTATTATCTAGTAAAACTATAGTACCTACTCCTGTTGTTCCATCTTTCCCTAAAGTAAGATCGCTTTCTATGGTTGTAGTTCCTGTAACAGTGCCACCTGTTAAGTCTAACTTACCGTCCAATTGAGTTTGAATATCGCTAGTAACAGCTCCTAGATACTGAAATTCGGTATTGCTTACAGATCCATCTGCTAGTTTTACAGCATCTATATTTGAAGCTATTTTCACATCAGTTACTGCTGCATCAGCTATTTTTATTGTTGTTACTTTACTTAGACCATCTTCACTTTGCGAAAACCTTATCCATTTACTACCATCGTTATAATAATACCCTATAGGCAAAAGGTTTGATAAATTGTAGACTATCATACCTACAACATGTGTATTCATAGGGGATGAATCTTTAATAGATTTTAAGTGCACCCTTGGAAGTACGACTCCTTTTGTAGATGAAAAAACATCTAATATAGAGTCTTCAGAAGGTTCTTCGGTACCTATACCTATTTGTGCAAAAGCTGAATTAAATAATAAGAAGAAGAATAAGATGAGTATCAGTGATGAATTTTTCATAGAATAAAATTTAACTTGTTATTTTTGACAAAGATACTAAATAAAAACCAATATAGAGCTATGCTTAGTGAATTAACATGCTAGTATATAGATAGTTAAGTCAAGAAAGCTTATTATACTCAATATACAGTTTACATCTAAAAAAGAAAATAAAACATATAATTATAAAGAAAAATAAGAAAATACTATCAAAAAACAAAAGAAAGTACCGAAATAGCCATAAAACCAATAACAGATAATATTAAGAATAACACATTGAGTATTATCGATTTCAGAAATGTTTTTATATGTCCTTGGTTGTTAAAACGTTTCAGAGCAAAATGCAAGTATATATAAAATACAAACATCATAATACGATAGTCGTTTACTTTACTGAATATATCGTATATAGTTATTAATATTAATAACAAAAAAAACACTGTTTGTGTATTAAAAACAAATATAAGATGCCCTAAGTAATTGTGCTTACCCCTTATATATATAATTCTTAAAAATAAAGTAAAAAATGGAAGAAGTATAAATAATATTATAGGAGAGTAAGAAACGCCTTTTCTTGCAAAACCAGATATACCATCGCCATAGTCTAGTTCATTGGTTATATGTTTGGTTTTGTCTAGGTAAAACCTATTCATAAAGCTATCTTCTATCTTTAGACTATCTAATACCTGAGCTATTGTTCTTTTCGATTTATCTACAGACTTAGAGTAGTCAATCATCTTACCTATATTGTCAAAGAAAGTGTTTTCGCTCTTAAGACTGTTACTTAAACTGTTTGACAACTCAGCAACATTATTACGTAGAGAATCTATCTTTATCTCTTCGCCTCCTATTTGTATGTCATTTCTCTTTAGTACAGAGTCTGTTACCTTTATAGCTTTGTCAAACTCTTTGCTATCTTCGTCGGACATCAGACTCCTAATCATGTCGCTAGTCGATGTTTTTACTTTATTACTCCTCAACTCTTTTAAGTCCTCTATTTTCATATTAAGCCCCAATACAAGGAAGAAAACTATAGAAATAGTAAAGTAAAACTTAAAAGGATTGGAATACCTAGCTCTCTTCCCTTCTATATAATCACTAGAAATACTACCCGGACGGAAAATAAGATTCTTTAAAGTATTAAAAAACTTACCGTCATAAGAGAAAAAATTACCAAACAAAGCCCCCAAGAAGCTCCATAATTTAAGTTTACTAGTATCGTTGGCTTGTCCGCAAAAGTAGCAGAAATTATCTATAGGTAATAATGGGTTGTTACAATTAAGGCATTGTTTTCCTTTTACTTGCTTAGCAATAGAATGTTTACCTGCAAAAAACTCAGCTCTCTTTTCTTTAGTGTTTGTTTTTAAAGTTAGAAACCTCCTGAAAGATGATATTTTAAGCTTAGAGGCTTTTTTGTACACAACAATACTACTAGAGGAAAGAGTTTTTGATAATTTGCTTTTAAGAGCCTTTAACTTCTTTAACATAGGGGTTGTTGTTTGTAGGGTTGTTTTTTTAAAAGAGGTAAATATACAATTATAAACTTAAGTCTAAAATATATTACCTCAAAACAAAACTGCTTTACTCGATTTGGCTAAGTTATAAGGGGTAGATGTATATGCTCTTTACTCGGAACATAAGTCTAAATCCATAAGAAAAATGGGAGCTATACCTGTTGAATCTAAATCAGGAGAATGGGTAGATTTCATCAAAAATAAAGAAATTGAAGGTTATATTTTGTGTTTGACGAAATAGTACAATCGTATATTAAAAAATGGAGGTAAACTGGTAGAGTGTGGCTACCCTAGTTTTTAGGGGATGATGGTAGGTGTTTTTTAAATAATGTGTTTTAATATTTTGCCAAATAACAAAAAAGCTGAATTTTACGGCATCTCAGGAATTTACAAAGAAGATAAATAGACTATTCTTAACTATATGAATGAACTATTATTACTATTGAAAGACAATAAAATAAAACCGATAATAAGCAAGATAATGCCGTTACTCGAAGCTAAAGAGGTTAATAGGGGTTTGGAAAGTGGCTCAGTATTGGGCGAAATAGTATTAATGAACACAAATTTACTTTAGATTTGATATAGATATTTAATTTATGTAAGTTAGAGTTTTTGAAATTATATTATTAATAAAAAAAGCTGATATAAAAATGAACAACGAACTTGAGCAATATATAAAGTTGCACTTTGGAGTGATTGATGCTAACGAACTAAAAACTATAAGTTCGTTATTTGAATTGATTACAATAAAAAAAGGAGACTATTTTATAAAACACGGAAAACGAGCTGATAAGTTAAGCTTCGTTAAAGATGGGCTTTTGAGAATTTTTGCACAAACTGGGAAGCAGGAAATAACTCAATGGATTTCCTCAAAGGGTTATTTTGTAGCCGATATTTCGGGCTTTGTATTTGACAATCCCTCACGTTGGAACATTCAAGCATTAGTAGATACTCAAATTTATACTATAAGTAAGGATAAGTACAATAGCATAGGTGATTTTATCCCTAAATGGAATAAAGTTGAAAAATTATTTATAGTTAGATGTTTTACTATTATGGAAGATAGGATTTTTAGTCACCTTTCTATGACAGCTCAAGAGAGGTATATTTTGTTTTTCGAAAATAATAAAGAACTATTTAATCATGTTCCATTGCAATATATTGCATCGATGCTAGGGATGACACCTGAAACTTTTAGTAGGATAAGAAAAAAAACATTACTTTAATTGCTTGATTAATGTCAAGAGATTAAATATAATTAGTTCAGATATTTGCATAAATAAATATAATAAAGAGATGATTCAATCTCTTTATCTAAATAACTGAACAATGAAATTAGAAATAAAAACAGAGGTAAAAATAAATGCAACACCTAAAGAAGTTTGGGCAATTATTACACAATTTTATAAATATCCAAAATGGAATCCATTTATTAAATCTGTTGAAGGGCTAGTAAAAGTAGGTGAATTCATTACTGTTAGTATTGAGCCTTCAGGGTCAAATGCTATGACTTTTAAGCCTAAAGTGTTAACCTTTGTAGAAAATAAAGAATTTAGTTGGTTAGGGCATCTGTTATTTCCAGGTATTTTCGATGGTAATCATAAGTTCGAGCTTATTGACAACAGAGATGGGACAACTTGTTTTATTCAAAGTGAAAAGTTTAGCGGAATTATGGTTCGTTTATTTAAAAACAACTTAAATAAAAACACTAAAGAGGGATTTATAATGATGAATAAAAAACTAAAAGAATTGGTTGAAACAAATATTAATAATTGATGAAATATAATTAGAAAGTCACCTTCTGTATATTTAGCTATATGTAAACTTGCTAGTTTCATTCTAAAACTTGTAAGTTTTACGTATTTTGGCGCTGTTCTTTAGCTTAGGTTTAATTGTGTTTAATGGTTTTAAAATCAGGAAATATAATTTTATTTTAATAGATAAAGTGAATTATATATTGGATTAGCATAAATAAGTCTATACTTATTAAAAATAAAAAAGAAACAACCAATTATTTCTAATTGATTGTTTCGGCCTTAAAAAATTATTATACCAGTTAAATTTCGTTGTCATAATAGAAACAGAATTGTTTTTTGATTTAACAAGGCAAAAAAGTCAAGCATAGCACCGCTATGGTTTAGTTCACTCCTTTATTATTGTTCTAGAGGTGTTCATGAATCTCCTGCGTCGATTTACCTTTTTTAACGCAGGTAAAGTGAAAAAGAAACTATTTATATAGGACAGATGGAAGTTGTTGGTATTAAATCTAAGTTATAAAACAATTTCACTAATGTTTCTCTTTTTTAAATCTTTCTAAGGTTGCGGTAAATAAGTTTAAACTGGTGTCAGAATTCTCTGTTGCTAGGGCAACTGCTTTTTCATAATTTTTGAGTGCCAAGTCGTATTTTTTAGTTTTTTCATAAGCATCACCAAGGCTATCGTAAGCATTAGCATCTTTAGGGAATAAATGT
The DNA here is from genome assembly GCA_013215105.1 of Flavobacteriaceae bacterium. Taxonomy (GTDB): domain Bacteria; phylum Bacteroidota; class Bacteroidia; order Flavobacteriales; family Flavobacteriaceae; genus DT-33. The sequence goes on along the minus strand of JABSPL010000161.1, from coordinate 195 downwards.
ATATTCAGATTAAATATTTTTATAGAATAATCACTCATATTATCGTTTAACATGTCGTAAGCAACCATATTCAGGTATTGAGGAGAGCGAATTTTATATTTATTATCTTTTATATAATCGGCAATACTTTGAAGTTTATCAAATTTATCAATTTCACTTTTGTTGTCGTACATAAATTTTCCCAGCATTGCTTTT
>JABSPL010000160.1 GCA_013215105.1 Flavobacteriaceae bacterium | reverse complement strand
TGTCATAATGGAGTATGTGCCAGAGCAACTATACATATAATTGTAGGAAGAGATACCGATGGAGATTCTGACCCTGACACTACCGATCCTGACGATGATAACGATGGTAACCCCGATGTGACTGATCCTAATCCTCTGTTTGCAGTTGCTAATGACGACTATATGGAATCGATAGCTAACTATGCCTCGGAAGTAAATATAATAACCAATGATGACTTTGAGGTGAGCAGCCTACTAAATGTTATATTTGAAGAATCTCAATACCTTGGAGAAATGTCTTTCGATAATGCTACTGGGATATTTAGCTATACCCCTACTGTGGAGGAAGAAGATTCTGAAATAGATATAGATTATGAAGTTTGTCATAATGGAATATGTGCCAGAGCAACTATACATATAATTGTAGGGAAAGATACTGATGGTGATGGTATATCTGACGAATATGACCCTGATATAGACAATGACGGAACCGATAATGAAGACGATGAAAATCCTCTGTTTGCAGTTGCTAACGACGACTATTCGTATGCAATAGCCGAGACAGCAAAAATTATAGATATAATAACTAACGATGACTTCAGTATATCTTCTAGCCTTATTATATATAGTGATAATTTGGGTTCTGCTCAAGGTAATATATATTTCGATTCGACAGATGGTACTTTGTCGTATACTGCTATTATCTCTGAAATAAACTCTGAAGTAACCGTAAACTACACTGTGTGTAATATTAGTACAAACGTGTGTGCAGAAGCAGTAGTGTATATAACTATAAAGGAGGATGTGGGTGAGGGTGCTGTCAATCAATTATTTACTCCCAATGGAGATGGCGTAAATGATTTGTTTGTTATAGAAGGAATAGAGGAAATATACCCTTACTATAATATGATAGTTTTTAACAGATATGGTAATACTGTATACGAATATTCTCATAACGGAAACAAAGAACTAAGCCCAGTATGGTGGGACGGAACTGTTAGTAACAGTATACATAGTAAGGGCGAAAAAGGACCTCCTGGAGTTTATTTTTACCTTATAAACTACGGAGTAAAAGGCAAGATTCCTTTGAAAGGATGGGTATATTTGGACGAATAATGAAAAAAATAATCATACTACTTGTTTTATTATTTTATAATATCGTTAGTGCTCAGCAAAACCCTTTGTTTACCCAATATAACGAAAATATAAACCTAATAAACCCTGCTTATTCTGGTTCTTCTGGAGGACTAAATATCACTTACTTGCAACGACAGCAATGGGAAGGATTTTCTGGTGCCCCTAAAACTTACGTAATATCTGTACATAGTCCTATAAATAGTTTTGCAGGTGTAGGTGGTACTATATACAGAGATGTTATAGGACCACTTAGCCAAACCGATATATCTGCTGACTTTGCGTATTCCATTAACCTAAAGGAATATGGAAGTTTAGCTTTCGGGATTAAAATAGGTATACATACAAAATCAGTAAACCTTAATTTGTTAAGAACAGGGGTAATAGAATTAGGATCTAATGACTCTAAAAATTCGACAGATTTTAATACTGGTACAGGTGCTTTTTATTTTTATAAAAATTTTAATATAGGCTTTGCTGTCTCTAACTTAGTAAATACTATTAGAGAAAACAAAAAACAATATTTCCTAAACTCCGGATATGTATTCGATATACGAAGCGGGCTAAAACTAAGACCTTCCTTATTAATAACTACGTCCAAAGGTTCTCCTGTGAACATCAACCTAACTCTAAATGCATTATTATTAAAGTTTTTGGATGTAGGTGTTTCTTATAGAGTTGATGATTCTATAAGTCTTATTTCTAATGTTAAAATAACTAAAGACTTCAATATAGGCTTGTCGTATGACTACACTAGTTCCGAATTAGGAGATTTTAACAAAGGGTCTTTCGAAATATTTGCCAACTATATAATCAGACTTCCTCATATACGACCCGAATGCTTCACTAGTTTTGGTTTATTAAAACTTAAATGATTTTTTGTAGCTCTTCAAAACTCGAAATAATCATATCGACTGTGGTTAAAGTTTGTAATCCGGAATGCTCTATTTTGTAAGATGTATGGTGTGTAGGTCGAATAGTCATTGAAAATAAGAGGGGAAACAATGTAAAAGAGCTAAAAAAACACAAGCATCACATCTGAAAATGATACTTGTGTTTTTTGTTTATACTATATATTGTAAACTATAAAACTTACGCTCTCTTCCTCCTAGCGTTCTTGCTATTAGAATTGCTACTTCTACTCGGTTTTACGCTAGTAAACTCTTTTTTAGAATCTCCTTTTTTGGAATTATTCTTCTTACCTCTATATTCGTTATTTATATTGATGCTAGGTTTTACGCTTTCAAACGATTTAGCACTTCCTCCTCCTTTGTTTTTAGAACCTTTCTTGCCTCTAAAGTTATTGTCACCATTACTAGGTGATAATTTGTCTATAAGGAAGCTATTGCCAATCTTGGCTAAAGTATTTCTTATCCAATCTTTATTCTCTTTTTTGTACCAAAAGAAGAATTTATGCTGATCTTCTCTCTCTTTTTTACTTCTAGGGGTGTACATTTCCTTTAGAGTATACGGGTGGTAACCACTGTAGTATATAACAGTAGAGACTGTCATAGGAGTAGGAGTGAAGCCTTGTACTTGCTCTAGTTGGAAGCCCATATCTTTGGTCTCGGCAGCTAGGTTAGCCATGTCTTCTAGTCTACTCTCAGGGTGGCTCGATATAAAGTAAGGTATAAGCTGTAGGTTTAGCTTCTTACGTATATTTATCTTGTCAAATAGCTTTTTGAACTGATGAAAGTTCGAAAATGATGGCTTACGCATCAACTTAAGGACAGGGTCAGAGGTATGCTCTGGAGCAACCTTCAATCTTCCTGATACATGATTGGTTATTACCTCTTCGGTATATTCTTCTAGTTCCTTAGGGTCTGCGTTTTTGTTAAACTCAGGAACTAACATATCGTAACGTATACCACTACCTATATATGATTTTTTTACCTTAGGGTTTTTGTCAATCGAACGGTATATATCGGTAAGTGGCTTATGTGAAGTGTCTAGGTTAGAGCAAATAACAGGGTTTATACACGATGGTGCCTGACATTTGTCGCATATAGACTGTATTTTACCTTTCATCTGATACATATTTGCCGAAGGACCTCCTATATCGGAAATGACACCTTTGAAATAAGGCATTTCAGTAAGCTTGTCAACTTCTTTTAGTATCGATTCTTTACTTCTACTAGCAATAAACTTACCCTGATGAGCCGATATAGTACAGAAACTACAACCTCCAAAACAACCTCTGTGTATATTGATAGAAGTCTTTATCATCTCAAAAGCCGATATATCGCCCCTTTTATCGTATTTAGGATGTGGCATCCTAGTATATGGTAAGTCAAAAGAAAAATCTATTTCTTTTTCGGTCATAGTAGGATAGGGAGGGTTTATAATCAAATTATATCCTCCTATACGTTGTATTATCCTACGTCCTTTGATTTTGTTAGACTCTGTTTCTATTACCTTAAAATTAGAGGCAAAAGCTTTTTTGTCTTTCAAGCATTCCTCGTGTGACGATATAGTTACATCGTCCCAATTCTTGTTCTTAGGTATATCTTCTTTTTTATGTTGTAAAAACGCAGTTTGTTTTATAGTTGTCAGCGAAGAGAATGGTACTCCTTTTTGTAATAGTGTCACTATTTCTCTTAGTGGTTGTTCTCCCATTCCGTATACTAGCATATCGGCTTTAGACTCGTATAAAGCACTTGGTTTTAGTTTGTCTGACCAATAGTCATAATGTGTTACACGTCTAAGCGAGGCTTCTATACCACCTATTAGAACCGGTACGTCAGGGTGTATGTCTTTTAGTATTTGGCTATATCTGGTTGTGGCATAGTCTGGTCTGAAACCAGTATCTCCGTTGGGAGTATATGCGTCTTTGTCTCTTTTTCGTTTAGAAGCTGTGTAGTTACTCACCATAGAGTCCATAGTCCCAGATGTAACAGCAAAAAATAACCTAGGTGTTCCTAGTTTGCTAAAGTCTTGCAGATTGTCGTTAACCGAAGGTTGTGCTACTATAGCTACTTTAAGCCCGTAGCTTTCGAGTATCCTACCTATAACGGCAGGACCGAACGACGGATGGTCAACATATGCGTCCCCACTAAACAGTATAACGTCTAGCTGATCCCAGCCTCTTAGCTTTACCTCCTTTTTAGTGGTTGGTAACCAATCTGTAAGTTGTCTTTTTATCATTTGGCAAAAGTAAGGTTTTTTATCTTAAATAAGCTCTTTATAGTTTTTTAGTCTAATGACTTGATTTTTTGAGTTTTGATTTTTATAGTTTTTTAACTTTGATGATTTTAGTTAAAATCTAAGTAACTGACTAGTTAGGTGTTAGTGTTTTTTGTTAAATTATATCTATAGTTAAGTTGAGTGATATAACTAACTGATTAGTCGATTTTTATACATATGACGTTTTTAACAAAATATTAACTCTGATTAGGATGCTTTTTTAAATTAAACACATGGTTTTCATATAAAATCAATAGCTTTAATTATTTGTTTTACAGCAAGTTAGTGGGTTTATTTTAAAAAGCAACGAAAAAGTTTGTTTTAACTAATAATTTATAGATATTTGATAGTATAATCAATAAAACTAAACGTAAAATGGAAAAAAAATTGCGAAAGAAAGTTTCAGTATTATTGTTATTGTTTTTGACGGGCTCGTTTATACATGCTCAAAAAACAGTAACAGGAACTGTTTCTGATGACGGAGGTCCTTTACCCGGTGTAACCGTATTGGTAAAAGGAACTCAAACAAATGCCTCAACCGATTTTGATGGTAAGTATTCGATAGAGGTGACCGAAGGCGAGGTGCTCGTGTTCTCTTATGTCGGATTGACTACCAAAGAGGTTACGGTGGGAAGTGATAATATTATAGATGTAACGATGCAAGGAGATAATGCCTTAGATGAGGTTGTTGTTACGGCTTTTGGAGTTAAGAGGCAGAAGAAATCTCTAGGGTATGCTACTACTACTATAACTTCAGATGATTTGACAGAGGTTTCGGCATCCAATCCTTTTGAATCTTTGTCTGGTAAAATAGCAGGTGTTGATATTACTGCTCCTGCTCAAAATGGAGCATCAACCAAAGTTATAATGAGGGGGTTTAGTTCACTATCTAATAATTCTCCTTTGTATATAGTTGATGGTTCACCTATTAACAATTCGGCAAACTCATCAGTAGATGGAGGTGTTTCTAGGTCTTATGATGGAGGTACTGGAATAAATGATTTGGATCCTAATAACATAGCAAGTATGACTGTTCTGAAAGGAGCTACGGCGGCGGCTATTTATGGGTCTAGAGCCTCGAATGGAGCTATAATAATAACGACTAAAAGTGGTAAGGCGGGTAAAATTAAAGTAGAATTAACTTCTTCTTATGATTTGATGGAAGTTTCTCGTGTTCCTCATTTACAACAAGAATTTGGACAAGGTTGGGCTGGGTCAAGCTCTTCTGCCAATTATCTGGGGGGTTTAGGTACTTCTAATGAAAATGGTTCTTGGGGTCCTGCTTTTGATGGTGAAGATAGACTTTGGGGAGTTGTAGCGAATAATCAGCAACAATATAAGCCATATTCTAATTTGGAAAATAATATAGAAGATTTTTACGAAACAGGTAGTTCGTTCAATAATAGCATTAGGGTTAGTGGAGGTAGCGATAAAGCAACTTTTTCTGTTTCTGCTTCTCAATCAGATGCCGATGGAGTTATTCCTACTAATGCAGATACTTATAATAAGAAGACTTTTAATGCTTCTGGTTCTGTGAATAATGATAAATTTTCTGCTAGAGCGGTAGTGAACTTTGTTGTTAAGGATCACAATATAGTAAATACAGGTCAAGGTAGTCCTTCGGGAGGGAATACTATGATGCAAGAATTACTACAGATACCTAGAGATATAAGTGTTGTAGATATGAAAGACTATACAAATAATGTATATAATACAAATTCATATTTTTACACACCATATTCTACCAACCCTTATTTTACTATTGATAATAACTCTATGACAATAAAGACTAATAGAGTCTATGGGAATATTAATTTAGGATACGAAATACTTCCAGAGCTTAGAGTTTCTGTTCAGATTGGTGCTGATATTACTAATAGAGATCTTAAATCTCATGGAGCTATAATTAATTACGATGAGGGATCTCCTCAAGAAGTCTTTAGTAGTCAGACTATAGTAGGAGCTGTTTCAGAAAGTAAATTGGTAAGAAAGGAATATGATATATTTTCTAATTTGAATTACGATAAAGAATTTGGAGAAGATTTTTCCTTAAGTGCTGCTATAGGTTTTAACTATAACGAAAGGTCTACTGACTTTTTAGGAGTATCTGTTACCGATTTGGATGTAGAGGGTTTTTATGAATTAAAGAATAGTGCTGTAACTCCAACTGTTACTCAAAACAATACTTTAAGAAGAGGATATGCTGCTTATGGGACGGGTACTTTAGGGTATAAAGATAAATATTTCGTAACTGTTACAGGTAGAAATGACTGGAGTTCTACACTTTCTTTAAATAACAATTCTTTTTTCTATCCATCTATGTCACTTAGTGTTGTTGCTGTAGATAGTGGGGATTCTTTTTTAAAGCTAAGATTAGGAATGGCTGAGGTAGCCAAAGATACTGGTGTATATAACACTAGTTCAACTATGATTTCTGGAATTGCAGGAGCGTATTTTGGGACTATTAATTTGCCAATAGGAGGTGTAAATGGTTTCGAATTAGGTACATCTTTAGGTAATGCTAATATAAAGCCAGAAACGACAAAAGAAGTGGAAGTAGGGTTTGAGCTAGGGCTTTTTAAGCGTAGATTAAACGTGGATCTGTCTTTATATAACAAGGATACAGAAGGAGTTATAATAAGTAGAGATTTACCTACATCTACAGGATATACTTCTGTGGTAGGAAACTATTTCGACTTGAATAATAAAGGGATAGAGCTTTCTATTTCAGGAACTCCTATACAAACTGATGACTTTAAATGGGAAGTGTCTTATACCTTCACTAAAAATGTAAATAAAGTTGAAAACGTAGCAGAAGGTTTAGGTAAAATGGCTATTAATAGTTCGTATGGAGTATTTATGTATGCCGAAGAAGGTAAATCTTTGGGTGTTTTTAGAGCGCTTAAACCTAAGACTAACGATAAAGGACAATATATAGTTAACCCTAATACTGGTGTATATGAAGTAGGGGATGAAGCTGAAGAAATAGGGTCTATGCAAAGAGATTTTTCTATGGGGCTGAAAAATACATTCAAATATAAAGGATTCAAATTAGCTTTCTCTTTGGATTGGAAGCAAGGAGGAGATATGTATTCTTATACTAAAAGGCTACTAGGTTTTACAGGAAACTCTATACAGACTACCTATAATGACAGAAATACTTTTATTATACCTAACTCAGTAGTAGAGGATGCTCCGGGAGTTTACAGCGAAAATACTACTGCTGTAGCTTTTGATGAAATAACTAGTTTTTACGCTAGTTCTTCAATGGATGCAACTCATGTAATAGATAAAACATTTGTTAGACTTAGAGATTTATCTTTATCTTATTCTTTTCCTAAAGAATGGGTAAATAAGATGAAATTAGATTACTTAAGTTTATCTGTTTATGGTAAAAACTTATATATGTGGACACCAGACGAGAACCCGTATGTAGATCCAGAGATTTCTTCTTTCGGAGGGGCAGATTTATCTTCTGAATTTGGAGAGTTTGCAGGAAACCCTGCTCAGAGAACATATGGAGTTTCTTTAAAATTAAATTTTTAATAAATTAATAAAATGAAAAAAATAATATTAAGTTTAGCTGGAGCAGTATTACTGTTTATTACAGCTTGCGACGATCAATTAGATATAAATACAGATCCAGATTCTATATCTGTAGATGATGTGGCTTTTTCGATAGAGCTTCCTGCAGCTATATCGGGTGTGGCAGGAGTTCAAGGCTCTTATTATGCTATATTAGGAGGGTTATGGAGTCAAATGTATGCTCAAGGTAATACAGCTAGTCAGTATAGATCTTTAGATAGATATGAACTTATAACTACTGGTGCTTTTTCTCAGACTAGTTGGACAAACATGTATGATGCTTTAGGTGATATGAGAAATATAAAAAGAAAAGCTGAGCTAGAAGAAAATTGGAAATATTATCTGATAGCTACTACTTTAGAAGTGTATACTTCTCAGATATTAACAAACTGGTTTGGAGATGTTCCTTATTCTGAAGCTAATAATATAGAAATATTTTCTCCTAAGTTCGATACTCAAGAGGAAATTTACAATCAGATGATAGTTGACTTAGACTCTGCTTTATCAAAAGATTTGGATACATCTGTAGGTGATAACCCAGGGCAAACTGATTTTGTATTCCAAGGGGATATGGAAAAATGGACTGCTTTTGCTAACACTCTTAAGCTTAAGATATATTTGAGTCAAACTAAAGTTAGAGCATCTGTTGCTCAGGCAGGTGTAGCTTCTTTATTAACTTCAGGAGTTGATTTTCTAGGAGTGGATGCAGCTATGACTCAGTTTATAGATGAAGCAAGCAAAAGCAACCCTTTGTATGAAACTAATATAAGACAGCTAAATACTTCAACTAATTTAAGAGCGAGTAATACAATGTATTCTTATTTGAAAGCAAATTCAGACACTAGGTTAGATGCTTATTATAATGATGATGATGGAGCTAGAACTCATGTTATGAAACAAGGGGCTTATTTGGAAGATAAAGACGTGGATGCAAGTACTATCGTAGGTATTAAAAGTAGTCCTTATACTTCAGTGTTTTTTATAAGTAAAGCAGAAAGCTTGTATTTACAAGCAGAGGCAGAACTTAGATACGGTTCTGACTCAAATGCTAAGACTAATTACGAAGATGCTGTTCGAGCAAGTTTTATAATGACTCCAATATTTGATAATGATACATTTGATGTTACCAAAGAACTAGATGGTTCTAGCTTTGTATCTGCGGGTGGTGCATATGAATATCCTGTTGCAGGTTCTTTTGACGATAAACTTGAAAAAATAATAATTCAAAGGTGGATTGCAAGTTACCCTGGTAATGGTTTCGAATCCTTTTTCACTCAACTTAGAACAGGGTATCCTGAAGTAGGAAGTGGAGTAGGTAATTTTACTTATGCTATAGAAGGAATAACTGGAGGATTATTTCCTCAGAGGATACCTTATCCTTATGATGAAACGGTTAATAACAAAAATTCAATTGCAGTAAAAAAATTAACTGTTCCTACTTGGTTAAATAAATAATAAACTTAAAACAAATAAAATGAAAAATATTTTTTTATATATGGTATTATCTCTCGCTTTTATAGCTTGTGATAAAGATAATGATACTGAAGGTATTTCGTCTATTACAAGTTATGGCAACTTTGTAATGGAAGATGAAGGTGAGGCAGAAGTTAAATTAGGTTTAGGAGATTCTTATACCGACAAACCTGTTACAGCTACAGAGGAAGGAATGCCTTTAACTGTTACTGTTAAACTAACTGATGCTAACGGAGATGAGGTAGTAGATGAAGATAAAAAAATTAGTCTAAATATAGATACTACTATACCAGGAGTTTATACATATACTTATAGTGCAGAAAATAGTGATGGATATTCCAATTCTATTTCTCGTAGAGTATTAGTATTAGATAATGGTGATTTTAAATCTAGTATTAAAGGTCTTTATACTTCTACTGTTGCTAGAGGAGGAAAAGTAGAACATACGGACCTTAGTTATATAAGCATAGTAGAAAAATCTGCTGGAGTTTATGATATCACATGTGGTTTAGGAGGGTATTATGGCTTAGGTAGAAACTATGGAGATAATTATCTGGCTCCAGCAACTATTACTATGTCAGATATAAGTACAGGAGAATATAGTTATATTCCTTTTCCAGTAGGACTTTTTGGAGGAGCAACTAAAATTACTTCTTTTGAAGTGATAAAAGGAGAAGATGATGAGCCTAATATAATTAAAATGGTTGCAGAAGTTTTTGGTTCTGTTTTCGAATCAACATTAACACAAGTAAACTAAAAAACAAATACAATGAAGAACATAAAAATAATAAAGAATATATTGATAGCGTCAGTATTGATGCTATTAGTTGTCTCTTGTGATGAAGGTGGTGAGCCAGATGCAGGAGGTACAGTAGTAGAGAAGTATGCAGGTGATTGGTTTCTTTCTGCGTATAGAGTTGATGCAGATGGTAATATAGAACAAGTAGATGATGGTAATGGAGTTATGGTTGATAATGTTTGGTATGAACATACTATATATTCTACTTATAACACAGCCGAGAACAACAATGAAATGTGGATAGATGATGCTCATAATAATGGTGATGATGATTTGTATATAAAGTCTAAATTCACATTAAATTTAGATAAAGGTACTTTTGTTTCCGAAGAAGATACAGCTAATATAGGTTATACTGATGGTCGTACTTTAACCATTACTGAAGGAGCTTTCTTTAAAGGTTTAGGTAAGACAAAAGGCGGTAATGCTGTAGATAGCCTTAAGCTTAAGGTTACAGATGCTGTAAATGGAACATATATACTTGCTGGTCATAAAAGAACAGGATTTTTAGAAGATGAATATTAACATGAAAAACATAAAAATGAAAAATATAAAATATTTATTATTATTTGTCTTCGCAGGACTTATAGTTTCTTGTGAGGATGCTGATACTACTCCTTTAGGAGGAGGAGGAGATATTATCTCTAAGGGAACTCATATCCAATCATTAACTATAAGTATAGATGATATGGAAGGAGTTATAGTTGACGAATATCTAGACGATGAAGAAAACGTAAAAAAAGATTCTGATGGTAATGATTTGAGAACTATAACTATTGACGATATACCTTTTGCAACTAGTTTAGCAGGAGTAGTGATTTCTGTTGAAAAGAGTTATAATTCTGTTATGGTGCCAGCTTCAGATACTGCTATCGATTTTGTAGACGGAGTGCCTCAGACGTTAACGTTAACATCAGAATCTGGTAATAGTACAGGAGTATATCAAGTTACGTTAAATTTAGGAGAACCTTCTGACGATTCTGATTTGTTTTTAGATGTATTTAAGGAAGATGAAGCTGCTGCTGCTGATGTTTTAGTTATGGAAGAGGGAGGTAACTACTTTGTAGATTATCCTGAAGAAGGTGCAGCTGACCAGACTATAAATATACAAGTTTCTGTAGATGCAGCAATATCATTAGTAGATAAAAAACTAAGTTTTACTACTGGTTTAGGTACTCTGGAGGACACTGGTATTGTGGACGTAGATAATGTGGACCTAAAAGTTTTGGTTGGTTTTGACACTGATGCTACTCAGGAAGTAACTGTGACAGCAGAGGATGGAACTACGTCGGTTTATAGTATAACTTTAAAGAATACCTACGAAACAGGAGCGGTTTTAACCTTTACAGGGATAGGGGCTTTAGTAGATGGAGCTAATATAACTGATTTGAATATCAGATATATCATGGGAGAGGATAGGTTTACGCGTATAATAAGAGTAGAAGTACCTACTGGAGCTGTAGACTTATTAGATTTCAAATATACTTTATCTACTGGAGTATCTGAAGAAGGTTCTTTCGGTAACCCTACATTTTCTAGTATTTCAGATGTATTTACGATAACTTCTGAAGATAGAAAGACAACTATGAAATACTTTGTAGAATATACTAGAAAAAGTGATTCTTTTGTAGATTTGTATGTTGAAGGTTATACATATAAAGGAGTTGACTATTATTTTGATGCTTTTTATAGAGCAGAAAAGGATGAAGATGGTAATTACGAAATAGCATTAGGACTTCCTGGTACTGTAGATCTAACAGAAGGAGTTACTTTAATAACATCTATTAGTGAAGGTTCTTTTCAAGATGTAGTATTGACAGAGTTTAAAGATGGAACAGCACAGGTAGTAGTAGTGACAGCTAATGATTCCGTTCCAGAAAGTGGTAGTACCGAAGAAATTCCAGCTACTACAAGAACATATTCAGTTAAAATAAAATAATAGTTCTTAAAAAAGACTATTTTAAAAGAATCTTAAAAACCATCCTCAATCGTCAAAAGTGATAAGGGTGGTTTTTTTGTTAAATTATGTATGACAGCACAAGAAATAATAATAACAGCAGCTGATGAGGTTTTGGTTGATGTTCCTAATGGTATAGAAGCTGTACCAGCTACTACTCGGACTTATTTTGTGAGTGTAGAGTAAAATAACTTTTTTATAATTGAGTTAGTGTTAACCTGCCTATAGTTTTTAAAGAAACTATAGGCAGGTTTTTTGCGATTAAAATTAAATCTAACCATTTAATTTGTACACTTATGGTTTGTCTTTTTTTTTGAAATTAAAAAGTAATATATGGCTTCGTTTATAGTGTATTTGAGGTTAATTAATTGGGGATTACTCGCAAATAATAAAAGATATAAAGGGATATGTGTTAGTGTTACTATTGTCTAATCTGATGTTTGTATATTCTCAAAAAACTATAACAGGTACTGTTTCTGACGTAAATGGTATTCTGCCAGGTATTACTGTTGTGGTCGGAAACACTAAACTAGGAGTTGTAACCGATTTCGGTGGGAATTATTCTATAGAAGTATCAGAAGGAGAAATCATGATATTCTCGTATATAGGAATGAAAACTAAAAAAATTACTGTAGGACAGTCTGATGTTTATAATATAATACCAATTGTATTTCTAAATGTCATAAAAGAAATAGAATTATTTTTTTCTTTAGCAAGGCAAAAAATCTAAGCATAGCATCGCTATGGTTCTGTTTTTTAACGCAGATAAAGGAGAAAAGAAACTATTTATATATG
>JABSPL010000016.1 GCA_013215105.1 Flavobacteriaceae bacterium | reverse complement strand
TATGCCTGATATGAAGAAAATGATGAAGATGATGATGTATATATCACCACTTATGATGTTGTTCTTCTTTAATAACTACGGTAGTGGACTTTCTTTATATTACTTTATATCGAACTTACTAACTATAGGTATAATGTTAGTGATAAAATATGTAATAATAGACGAAGACAAAATACACGCTATAATACAAGAGAACAAAGCTAAACCAGAGAAAAAGAAAAGCAAGTTTAGAGAAAAACTAGATGCAGCTATGAAGCAAGCTCAGGAACAGCAAAAACAAAAAGGTAAATAATATTATCTTTTGATTATAAAATTAAAAAGCCATCTGCATTAATGTAGATGGCTTTTTTGGTGGTGTTAACCTTTTTGGCTGAAAAATATTACTCCTTTATACTTATGAGTCAATAGACCTGTTTTATTTGAAATATATCCAGGTGTAGGATTGAAATAGAAAGGGGAATTAGAAAGTAGGCATCCTATCCAAAATGTTTCCTTATCTCCCCATATGTATTTATAAGTTTCTTTATGACTATTGTTTAATTCATAAATATGTTTTATAGATTTAGCATGCTTTTCTCTGTTTATAAAAACTACTCCGGACTCTTGTAGAGCTTCTTTTACAGGTTTGTTAGGTGTTTCGTCTTCATATATATAATTCCATTCTATAGGGAAATAATCTTTTTTATGAGGCAATAGTTCTAGTAACCATTTCTTACGTCTGTTGAAGAATTTTAAGTTAGTGAATTTGTTGTAATTAATTAATTGAAATATTTGAATCCATTTATTGTTTAACTTATGAAACGTCCATTTGTCTAGGTCTTTAAAAAAATAAGTTCCTGTTTTTATATAGTTATCATCTTCAAAAATAGTATCTATATTTTGATGAATTATAACATCAGCATCGCAGAGTAACACTTGTGAGAAAGACGTGTGAAGTAGTATAAATGCTTTTATTTGAAAACCTTTCCAATTGTTAGAGTCATCAGAGTAATCGTTAATATTTTTGAAATAAACATGCTTTATGTTTGAAAATTTATGTTTTATTTTAGGCGATATTTCATTTCCTATTTCCCAAATCTCAATAGGTATTTCGCTATTGTACTTACGTATCCCTATAATATTATGTAAACAAATTTCTTCGTATTTTTTTGGTACAGCTATAATTATTCCTTTCATTTAAAGTTGTTATATATAAGTGTTTTATTATTGACAAGATATGCTTTATAAATTTTTTAAGCTAAAAAACAAGGACAAATATTTTTATTATCATATATTTGACAACCATTACAAGAAACAACAATATATATGTTTACAGAATTTAATAAAACATCGTCTAAAGCTTGGAAGCAAAAGATACAAGTAGACCTAAAAGGCAGAGAATATAACTCTTCGTTGCTCTACAAAACCGAGTTAGGCATAGACGTAAAGCCTTATTATCACGCCGATGAATATGAGTCTGTGCCAGTACCCGAAACTAACGAAGACTATAAAATAGCTCAGTCGTTTTATGTGCGAGAAGATAATATAACGACTATAAACAGTTTGGCTAATACTTGCCTTAAAGAAGGAGTAGAATCGCTGTTTTTTATAGTAGAAACTGTTTTGGATGTTGATGTTTTATTCAAAAAGCTAAAGGGTAGGGGAGTAGAGTTTCATTTTAATTTCTCTGTTTTAGATTCTGATTTTTTGATAGAAATGTCTCGTCATTTGGAAGATGAAATATGTTTCTTTAATATAGATATATTAAGTAATTTGGAAAAAACTGGTAATTGGTATTTTTCGAAGCAAAAAGACATAAAAATAGTAGAATCGGTCTTATCATCTATCGAAAACAAAAAGCATAAACTACTAGGAGTTGACACTGGTTTGTATCAGCAGGCAGGTGGTAATATAGTCAATCAGATAGCTTTTGGGCTTAACAAGGCTGTGGAATATATAGAATTATATGGTGTTAAAGCTATAGATAATTTAAATTTTTCGTTTGCTGTAGGTGGTAATTACTTTTTTGAAATATCTAAGTTGAGAGCTTTTAGATATCTGTGGCAAGAAGTATTAAATAAATATGATATAGACTATAGTATGCCATCTTTGTTTGTGCAGCCAAGTACAAGAAATAAAACTATTTCGGACTATAATGTAAATATGATAAGGACAACTACCGAATGTATGAGTGCTATACTGGGAGGAGCCACTACGGTTTGTAATATATCGTACGATAGTGTTTTTGACAAAAAAAACAGTTTTGGAGAGCGTATTTCTAAAAATCAATTATTGATACTTAGGGAAGAAAGTTTTTTTGATAAGGATATATCTTCGAGTATAAAAGGAACATATTATATAGAAAGTCTTACTTGTAGTATTAGTGAAAAGGCTTTGGAATTGTTCAAGAAAATAGAAGAAAAAGGAGGTTTACTTAGAAATATTTTTTCGGTAGATATTCAGAAAAAGATAAAAGAGAGTGCTCAAAAAGAGCAAAAACTTTACGATGACGGGGACTTATTGATGATAGGTAGTAATATATTTGAGAATGAAAACGAGAATATCAAAGAGCTAGTTAAGTTATATCCTTTTGCTAAATACCCTACAAACACAGAAGTAGAGGCTATAGTAAGCAAAAGATTGTCAGAAAAGAGAGAGAGAAAGATAATAAAGAAGGATTAGAAAATAATATATAATATAAAGGAGCTATTAATTTAATTATTTTGTATTTTTGGCTCGTTATTACAATTTTTATACACAATGAAGACAGTACAATTTAGAGAAGCTATATGTGAAGCTATGAGCGAAGAGATGCGTTCAGATGATACAATATATTTGATAGGAGAAGAAGTTGCAGAATACAATGGAGCTTATAAGGCATCTAAAGGGATGTTGGACGAGTTTGGTGCAAAAAGAGTTATAGATACACCCATTGCTGAGTTAGGCTTTAGTGGTATAGCAGTAGGATCGGCTATGAATGGTAATCGTCCTATAGTTGAATACATGACATTTAACTTTGCTTTGGTTGGTATAGATCAAATAATAAACAATGCAGCTAAGATAAGACAAATGTCAGGAGGTCAGTTTAACTGTCCTATAGTTTTTAGAGGTCCTACAGGTTCTGCAGGTCAGCTAGGAGCGACGCATTCACAGTCTTTCGAGAACTGGTTTGCTAACGTACCAGGGCTTAAAGTGGTAGTTCCATCGAACCCATATGATGCAAAAGGATTGTTAAAAGCGGCTATCCGTGACAATGACCCTGTTATATTTATGGAGTCGGAGCAAATGTATGGAGACAAAATGGAAATTCCAGAAGGAGAATATATAATTCCTTTGGGAGTAGCAGATATAAAAAGAGAAGGAACAGACGTAACAGTGGTTTCTTTCGGTAAAATAATCAAAGAGGCTTATAAAGCAGCTGAGACTTTAGAAAAAGAAGGTATTTCTATAGAAATAATAGATTTGAGAACCGTAAAACCTATGGATCACGATGCTATTATCAAATCGGTAAAAAAGACAAATAGACTAGTAATATTAGAAGAAGCTTGGCCTTATGGTAGCATTGCTACGGAGATTACATACAGGATACAAGAAGAAGCTTTCGATTATTTGGATGCTCCTATCAAAAGAATAACTACGGCAGATACATCGACTCCGTTTTCTCCAGTATTACTAGAGAAATGGTTGCCTAATGCAAGTCATGTTGTAGAGGCTGTAAAAGAAGTTTTATACCGAAAATAAGTTAACAAAATAAAAAAGCCTCTCTATTATAATTAATAGAAAGGTTTTTTTTTGTAAAAAAGATACATATATTGTTTAAAAGAATATTTTTACTGGGGTTATTATTACCTCTATTTTGTTTGTCTCAAAATAAAGTAAGTGGTGTAGTGATGGATGAAGAGGGTGAAACTTTAGCCTTTTCTAATATAATATTTGTAGGTTCTACCAAAGGAACCGTTGCAGGTGAAAATGGGGAGTTTTACTTAGAGACTAAAACAAACACATATAAACAAATACAAATTTTTTCTCAAGGATATATATCTAAAAAATTAAACATTTTTGGAGAAATGTTAAGCCTTAAAATAGTTCTAAAAGAAGATAAGAATCAATTAGATGAAGTTAAAATATTTACGGGTAGAGTAAAAGCAAAGAACAATCCTGCTGTTGATATACTTAAGAAAATATGGTCTAAAAGACGTAAAAACGGAGTTAAAAGCTTTATACAATACGAGTACGACAAATACGAAAAACTAGAGTTTGACCTTAACGAAATAGATAGTACTATGATGAATAGTAAACTATTTAAAGGTATGGAGCTTATTTTTGATCATATAGATACTTCGGCTGTTACTGGTAAAAGTTATTTACCAATATTTATAAACGAGTCGGTTTATAAAGTATATGGTAGAAACAAAGGATTCAAAAAGCAAAGGGAAGACCTTATAGGTAACAAGTCTTCGGGTTTTGATTCTAACCAATATGTAATATCTTTTGTAAAAGATTTATACGCCGAATACGATGTTTACAAGAACTATATAAAAGTATTTGATAAGAGTTTTGTAAGTCCACTTTCTAGAGCCGGAACTCTCACTTATAACTATATACTAGCTGATAGTGCTTTTATAAAAGATAAATGGTGCTATAATATAGTTTATTATCCTAGGCGTAAAAACGAGCTTACTTTCAAAGGTGATTTTTGGGTAAATGATACAACTTTTGCCATAAAAGAAATAAATCTTAAGCTATCCAAAAGTGCTAATATTAACTGGGTAAAAGACCTTTATATAGAACAAGAATTTAATGTATTGAACGATTCTGTTTTCCTATTAGAAAGAGATTATTTGCTTACAGATTTTAATATTACCAAAAAAGGAAATATAAGCGGTATGTATGGTAAACGTACCACTATGTATAAAAACTATAAGTTTGACAAAAAACGTTCTTTTGATTTTTATACGAACGAATCGGACCCTTATGTTGATTCGTTATATAATAAAGATACTAAGTTTTGGGCCGAAAACAGGCAAGAAAAACTAAATAAAGACGAAACAGGAGTTTATAAAATGCTTGATACTCTGAGTACCATCCCTAAGTTCAAAAGGTTGACTAGCCTTATGACTATACTTGCTTCTGGTTATGTGCCTATAGGTAATTTTGACTTAGGTTCGGTGTATTCTTTGGGAGGGTATAACGAAGTGGAAGAGTGGAGAATAAGACTAGGAGGTCGAACTTATTTTGGGCAGAATGACCTTTGGAGATTGCAATTTTTTACTGCTTATGGTTTTGGAGATAAGAAGTTTAAGTACGGTTTTTCTGGTAAATGGCTTTTTGATAGGAAAAATAGATGGGAAATAGGTTTAGGAAACCGAAAAGATATAGAGCAAATAGGAGTTAGCCTTACTTCGACTAACGATATTTTGGGCAGAAGTTTGGCTTCATCGTCTATAGCTTCTAGAGGTAGTAACTCTAAGCTTACTTGGGTAGATATGTCGAGTATTTACCTAGCTACAGAACCTATTAAGAACTTACAATTTCGTTTAGGAATGTCTTATAGAGAATTAAAATCGGCATCAGACACTTTCAATTTGGATTATTTTGACGAAAACAACGAAATACAATCGAAAGTAAAACAAGCAGAAGCAAGCTTTACTATATCATATATGCCAGGTAGAAATGCAGTAGGTAACGGGGTCGAACGCTATACATCTTCGTCTAACTATGCTACTCTTAGGTTTTCTTATAGCAAAGGGGTTAAAGGAATACTTAACTCAGACTTAGACTACGAAAAATTACAATTTTATTATCGTCAGCCTTTCCAAATAGGGGGTGTTGGTCGTTTGTTTACAACGATAGAAATAGGTAAAACCAATGGGACTGTACCTCTTAGTATGTTAAGTATAGTGCCAGGTAACCAGTCTTATATGCAAATAAAAAACACGTTTTCTCAGCTAAATTATTACGATTTCGTTACTGATACTTATGCTTCATTACATTTAGAACAAAACTTTAATGGGCGTATTTTTAATAAAATACCATTACTTAAAAGTTTGAATTTAAGAGAACTTGTAGGTTTTAGAGCTGTTTGGGGTTCGCTTTCTGACGCTAATATAGCTATTAATACTACCGATATTAACGATGCTTTTGTTTATAGAGCTCCTACCGATGTTTATTGGGAATACAGTCTTGGTATAGGTAATATACTTAGAGTGTTTAGGATAGATTTTAGTTGGAAAGGTTCTTATAAAGACTTAGAAGGTTCTGATAATTTTGGTATTAAAGGTTCTTTTGGGTTTTATTTTTGATAAAAATTAAAAGCTAATATAATAAAGAATATATAAACATGGGGAATAATAATAAATCATATAAAGATAAAATAGAAGTTTATATAAAACAAAAGAGGTCTGATAAGGTAATAACAAAAGTGCTAGAAGGAGCTATAATTACCGAACAAGAATTGACCTATTTATCTGGATTGTTGTTTGAAGATTCTAATATTGGAGATAAAGTATCTTTTGAACAGGAGTATGGATTTATTACTTTAGATCAGTTTATAAGATGGGTTTTTTCGATATCAAAAGACAAGCTTCAGGTAAGTCAATTGTTTAACGAGTTTATAAGTAATCATGATCTTAATGATAGTCAGGTCGATTTTATTAATAAAATAACAGATTATTTTAATGAAAGGGGATATATAGAAAGCAGTATGCTGTTTGATCCTCCATTTACCGATACACATTCTAAAGGTTTACTTGGAGTGTTCGATTTTACGCTAGCTAGGGAAATAAACGAGATGGTAGAGGGATTGAGCGTAGTTGGTTAACTAAGTCTTTAAACAGAATTACTAAGCAAATAGTTACTAGTAGCAGGGCCTTCCATGAATATAATATCTAAAATACTCAGATTAGATATAAAACCATGTTTGACCGAAAAAACTTGAAAATAAGGTTTTAGTTTATGGTCTATTTCTTGTTTTGCATTAATCAGGTGCCTGAAATCATTTGTGTTGTTATTAGGTATTTCAAATTCATTAGTGAATGAATGTTGTTTTTCTACTTGTAAAATATCCATAACAAAACTATGGCTATCCATATTTAGGTCTAAGAGGTATTTCTGTTTTTTGTCTAAAAGACTTATGATATCATCTTTGTAATAATCATAAAAAGGAGATGAGCTATAAGCTGCGTCAAGAGTTTTTATAAATAACCTATTCCAGTTATTACTATAGTCAACAGTTATATCTTTAGTTTTTCTACTTGCATTTTTGTTTATAGCTATACTGAAATCTTGTTTCCCATTAGCTGTATATATTCTACATCTGTTGCGATAAGTTTGTTTTAGGTAGTTGTCTTGTGTTTCGAAGACTATATTTTCAGATTGTATAATATTAGTATATTGAACAATCGGGGCAAAAAAGGCAGGGTGGAATAAACTCATATTTTGATTATAAAAAAGCGATTATTATACTACAATAATCGCTTTAAGTTTAGTTATTATCCTTTATAGAAAGGAAGTTTTACTACTTTAGCTTCTATATTTTTCTTTCTTACTTTGATAAATATTTTACTATCAGCTTTGCTAAATTCTTTGGTGACATAACCAAGTCCTATAGCTTTACCTGTCGAAGGAGACATAGTCCCCGAGGTAACTACACCTATTTCATTACCTTTTTCATCGGCTATTATATAGTCATGTCTAGGTATTCCTCTTTCAAGAAGCTCAAAACCGACTAATTTACGTGTTATACCTTCTTGCTTTTGTTGTTTTAAAGCTTCGCTATTTACGAACTCTTTGGTGAATTTGGTTATCCATCCAAGCCCGGCTTCTAGCGGAGAGGTAGTGTCATTTATATCGTTACCGTATAGGCAGAAGCCCATTTCTAGCCTTAGAGTGTCTCTAGCTGCTAGTCCTACAGGTCTTATATTGTCTTCTTTCCCTGCTTCAAATATAGCGTTCCATACTTTTTCGGCATCTTTGTTTTTTATATAAATTTCGAAACCACCAGAACCTGTATATCCAGTTGCTGATAGTATTACGTCTTGTAAACCTGCGAATTCTCCTAAGCTAAAAGTGTAATACTTTATTTCAGAAAGATTAATATCAGTAAGTTTCTGTAGTACTTTAACAGCTTTAGGCCCTTGAACCGCCAGTAGAGAATAGTCATCAGAAGAATTTATCATTTCAACACCAAAAGTATTGTGTTTTTCTATCCAATTCCAGTCTTTTTCTATATTAGAAGCATTTACTACCAACATATACTCGTCCGATTTTATTCTGTAAACCAACAAATCGTCAACTATACCGCCTTTATCGTTAGGCATACAGCTGTATTGGATCTTCCCATCTTCTAGTTTAGAAGCATCGTTACTTGTTACTTTTTGTATAAGTTCAAGTGCTTTTTCTCCTTTCAAGAAAAACTCACCCATATGAGATACATCAAAAACACCTAAATGTTCTCTTACATTCTTGTGTTCTACGTTTATACCTTCGTATTGTACAGGCATATTATAGCCTGCAAAAGGAACCATCTTAGCTCCTAGAGCCTCGTGAATATGTGTTAAAGCTGTTGCTTTCATATTATATTTATTTTAAAGATGCTAAAGTAAATAAAACGTATTTAAATAAATAGTATTGGAGAGTTTTATTTCAAATAAAACAAACTAAGTTTTATTTGGAATATATTAAGAATCTCAAAACAAATAACATCATAGTTTTTCTATTTCTAATGTAGATAATCTAGTGTATTTAGATATTTTAGAAGGGTTAACTCCATCTATTTTCATTTGTATTAACTACGTTCAATTTTTCATTACCTATGCCCTGCTCTATACCTTGTTGAAGTCCTTTTTTTAGTACTTTAGCTCTCCCGTCAGCCATCGCTTCATCTCTTGCGGCTTCGAAAGAGTTTTGTAAATCTCTGTATTGTTTTAAGCTGTTTTCATATGACGTTATTTGCTTTGGTGTGAATTTAGATATTTCGGATACTTTAAAAAGTCGTTGAAAGATATGGTCTTTAAAGCGTTGAGGTTTATTGTTAAATTGACTTAGGTTCTTTATAAGAAACAATCATTTGTTTTTCTTAGCTTGATTTTATATCGGGAAAGTGGAATAGTAAAGAGCTTTGCTTTGACTTCTACATTTCAATTATAAATTTAGATCCTTTTTAATTCTCACAATAAATATCGAAAATAGATTTACGGTCAATTTCTGTTTGACCTAAATGTTCGTTTTGTAGGTAAGTCAGTTCAATAATAGTACCTTCTTACTTTTTTAATAGTTAGTTAAGAAAGTCTAGTAGTAATTTCTTATTAGGCTCTTCTCCAAAAAACTTTTGAATCCAAAATAAGTAAAAGGATTTATATATTTATCTTCTAAATAAGTGAATTTTATGTTTTACAGTGTAAAATCAATAATTGAATGATTTTTTAATTATTGATTTTATATGTGGTATCAATTAGGTGTTTTGCTATAACTATCATTATTCATATCTTTGTGATGTAAACCAATATTAGCTATTATGAAATTAAAAAAAAAGAAATACAGAAAGATTAAATTTGAAATACTTAAGACTAATCATATCTTAATAGAGGCTAAACTAAATGGAGTATCAGGTCGGTTTATATTAGATACAGGAGCTTCAAATTCTTGTGTAGGCAAAGATAATGTAGATGAGTTTTTGATAAAAAGTAAATCTTCTGAAGAGAAGGTGGCAGGAGTTGGTTCTGCTCAGATGGAAACTGAAATATCGATAGATAATGTTTTGAAACTAAAAAAAAGGACTTTTAAAGGCTTATCTATAGTAGTTTTTGATTTGTCTAATATTAATGAAGCTCTTATGAATCAAGAAGTAGAAGCGGTAAGTGGGATAATAGGAGCAGATGTACTCATAAAAGCGAAAGCTGTTATAGACTATGAAAATAAATTCATCTATTTAAGTAAAAAATAAGAAGCTAAATATTAGAGCTATTCATATAACCAAAAAAGCCTCAATATTTGAGGCTTTTTTGGTTGTTACTGATGCTTGTCTATCCAAGATAAGTCATTAGTATTTTGCTTCTAGAAGCATGTTTAAGTCTTCTTATTGCTTTTTCTTTTATTTGTCTAACTCTTTCTCTTGTAAGGTCAAAAGTTTCTCCTATTTCTTCAAGTGTCATAGGTTGTTTGTCTCCAAGACCGAAGTATAGTTTTACGACATCTTCTTCTCTGGGAGTAAGAGTTTTTAAAGCTCTTTCTATTTCTACTCCTAAAGATTCATGCAGTAATGCTTTGTCTGGGTTAGGAGATTCTCCTGAACGTAATACGTCGTAAAGGTTAGAGTCTTCTCCTTCTATAAGAGGTGCATCCATTGATACATGTCTTCCAGAGTTTTTCATAGACTCTTTTACATCGTTAGGAGTCATGTCTAACTTACTGGCTATCTCTTCCGGAGATGGAGGTCTTTCGTTCTCTTGCTCCAAAGAAGCGTACATTTTGTTTATTTTATTGATAGAACCTATCTTGTTAAGTGGTAGCCTAACTATTCTAGATTGTTCTGCTAATGCTTGAAGGATAGATTGTCTTATCCACCATACAGCATAAGATATGAACTTAAATCCACGTGTTTCGTCAAACCTTTTGGCTGCTTTTATAAGTCCCAAATTACCTTCGTTTATAAGGTCAGGTAAGGTCAATCCTTGGTTTTGATATTGTTTAGATACCGAAACAACAAAACGTAAGTTTGCTTTAGTTAATATTTCTAAAGCAATTTGGTCCCCTGCTTTTATTCTTTGTGCTAATTCTACCTCTTCTTCTGCAGTAATTAAGTCTACTTTACCTATCTCCTGAAGGTATTTGTCTAAAGATGCTGTTTCCCTATTAGTTACTTGTTTAGTTATTTTTAACTGCCTCATATAGTGTTAATTAGATTTCGTGTAGTATTGTACATTTCATAATACGTATAACTATATAGAAAGGTTACAGTAAAATACAATTTTATTTCATTAAATATATAGAAATAAAATTTATGAATTAAAATAAATATTAAGAAGGTTGGTTAAATGAATGCTTTTGCATCTT
>JABSPL010000159.1 GCA_013215105.1 Flavobacteriaceae bacterium | reverse complement strand
GTAGAGGGAGCCGATATATTACTGATATGTACAGAATGGAGTATTTTTAGAACTCCCGATTTTAAGAGGCTGAGAGAGTCTCTTAATGAAGCTGTTATATTTGATGGTAGAAACTTGTTTGAACTAGATGCTGTCGAAAAGGCAGGATTCAAATATACCTCTATAGGTAGAAGTGAAATAAATAAAAGTAAAACTACTAGTATGAATGGCAGCTATATAAAACAATAATATGAAAAGAGTATTAATAACAGGAGCAGCAGGTTTTTTGGGTTCTCACTTATGTGACCGATTTATAAAAGAAGGCTATCACGTAATAGCAATGGATAATCTTATAACAGGTGATCTGGCTAATATAGAGCATCTTTTTCCTTTGGAGAATTTTGAGTTTCATAACCACGATGTTTCTAATTTTGTACACGTATCAGGTAAACTAGACTATATAATGCACTTTGCATCGCCAGCTAGTCCTATTGATTACTTAAAAATACCTATTCAGACTCTTAAAGTAGGGTCGTTAGGGATTCATAACTTATTAGGTTTAGCAAAAGAAAAAGGAGCTAGAGTACTAATAGCATCTACGTCGGAGGTGTATGGTGACCCGTTAGTTCATCCGCAAACTGAGGATTATTTCGGAAATGTTAACCCTATAGGCCCTCGTGGTGTTTACGACGAAGCTAAGCGTTTTCAGGAGGCTATTACTATGGCTTACCATACTTACCATAATGTAGAAACTCGTATAGTTCGTATATTTAATACTTACGGGCCAAGGATGAGGTTGAATGACGGTAGGGTAGTACCTGCATTTATAGGACAGGCTCTTCGTGGAGAGGACTTGACTATATTTGGTGATGGTTCTCAGACTCGTTCGTTCTGTTATGTAGACGATTTGATAGAAGGGATTTATAGACTTTTACATTCTGATTATATATACCCTGTTAATATTGGTAATCCTAACGAGATAACTATTTCGGACTTTGCAGAGGAGATAATAAAACTTACAGGGACTGATCAAAAGGTTATTTATAAAGACTTACCAGTTAACGATCCATTACAACGTCAGCCTAATATTGATAAAGCAATATCATTACTTGACTGGACTCCTAAAGTAGGTCGTGCCGAAGGGATGAAGATAACTTATGAGTATTTCAAGAATTTACCAAAAGAAGAATTAGTGAAGATGCCTAAAGAGTTTTAGGTAATTGAAGATAAATATTAAAAAGAGTCATTATACTAATAGTGGCTCTTTTTTTATACATTTGTTTTTTTAATATATAAATATGAAATTAAAGTTTCTAGTAATAATAGTAGCGGTAATATTGCTTTCTTGTAGGGAAGAAAACAAACTAATAGTCGATATAAGTAATATCACCGAGGAGTTAGAATTTATAAGATTCGAAAAAGAATTTTATAATTGTAAAGAAGGAGAATTAGGTTTGTTAAAAGCCAAATTCCCATATTTTTTCCCTGCGAATGTAGAAGATAGTTTCTGGATAAACAAAATATCGGATAAAGATAATCAGAGTTTTTTTAGGGAAGTAGATTCTATATTTGATGATTTTTCGGATATAAAAAAAGGTATTTCCGATATGCTAAAACATGTCAGATATTACAATAAAGAATTTAGAATGCCTAAGGTTATAAGTCTTATAAGTCATTTAGATTATGAGAACAAGATAATATATGCTGATAGCTTGGCTATAGTTTCTATAGATATGTATTTGGGCAAAAACCACCCTGCTTATTATCAATTTGCCGATTATCAGACTAGAAGTTTTAATGCTGAAAATATAAAAATAGACCTAGCTAGTAAGATAGCCCAAAGTCATATTCCAAGGCAGAAAGTCCGAACTTTTACCGACAAAATGATACAGGAAGGTAAGAAGTTGTATTTGTTAGACTGTTATTTGCCTTTGGAGGAGGATAAACTAAAAATAGGATATTCTCAAGTCAAAATGGATTGGATTAATGCTAATCAGTCTTTTGTTTGGACTTATTTTATCGAAAAACAATTGCTTTTTAGTACCGATAATAGTCTTAATAAGCGTTTTCTGGAAGAAGCACCTTTTTCTAAGTTTTTTATGGAAACCGATAATAAAACCCCAGGTAGGGTAGGGCAGTGGGTAGGTTGGCAAATAGTACGTTCTTATATGAGAAATAATGATGTATCTTTGCAGGAAATGTTGCAAAAACAAGGCAATGAAATATTTAAAAAATCGAAATACAAACCTAAAAAATAAAAGAAAATGGCAATAAAGCAAACATCAAAAATAGAAATTACAGTAGGAGTTGACGAAAATAAAGTGCCAGAAAGCATAAAATGGTCAGCAGAAGATGGAGGGATAAAAAACGAAAAAACTAAAGCAGTGATGCTTTCGGTTTGGAATCCTGAAGATAAAGATACTCTTAGAATAGACCTTTGGACCAAAGATATGCCAGTAGACGAGATGAAACAATTTTTCCATCAGACTTTGGTATCTATGTCTGATACTTTCCACAAGGCTACAGGAGACGAGAAAATGAGTGCTACTATGAAAGATTTTTGTGATTATTTCGCGGAAAAACTAGAGTTAAAACAAAAATAGTTTTATTGTGTTAGTATAAATAGTATATTTACCTCTTTTAATAATAAAAATAATTATAATATGAAATTTTTGAAGGGGTTAGCTGTTTTAGGCTTGTTTTTAGTTATGTCTTGTAAAGATGATGCACCAGATCCAACACCTAATTCATCAGTTTATGATAAGGAAGATACCGATGCTTTTTTCTTTGTATACAATGCTATGAATAATTATTATTTATGGAATGATTACTCGGAAGCTTTGTCTGAAGGTAATATAAATAACACTACAGAATTGGAGGACTATTTGGGTCTGTTTGATACTCCAGAAGATTTGTTCGAAGGTTTAGTTTATGACAGAGAAAACACTGATAGTTGGTCTTGGATAGTCGATGACTATATAGCTTTAGAAAAATACTTTGCAGGAGTTTATAAAACTAATGGTATGGAATTCAAATTAACTACCTTGGATGGAAACAACGTTGTGGGAGTAGTTTTGACAGTGTTTCCTGATACTAGTGCTAGCTTAGTAGGTTTGAAAAGAGGTGATGTATTTTACAGTATTGATGGTTCAGACCTTGATATGAGTAATTATTACGCTTTATTGAGTGAGGATGGTAACTATGAATTAGGTATGTGCGATATTGTAGATAATATCATAGTACCTGATGGTGAAGTTTTGACCCTGACCGAACAAGAATATACCGAAAACCCTATTTATATATATAAAACATATATGTTAGAAGGAGTAAAGATAGGTTACCTTATGTATAATGGGTTTAAAGCTAATTATGATAAGGAATTGAACGGAGTATTTGCTTATTTTAAAAGTGAAGGAATAACAGAACTGATACTAGACTTAAGATACAACGGAGGAGGTAGAGTCTCTACCTGTAAATATCTTTCGGGTATGATAACAGGACAGCTAGAAGGAGAAGTGTTTTATACAAAGCATTGGAACGATAATTTACAGGCTATTTATGAAGAAAGATATCCTGAGTCCCTTACCGATACATTCACAAATACTATGAAAGATGACGATGGTAGCAGTAGCCTGCTTAATAACTTGAATTTAGAGAGAGTTTATACTATAGTAACAAGTGGTTCAGCTTCTTCATCAGAATTGCTTATTACTTCTTTGCAACCTTATATAGATGTTGTAATGGTGGGGTCGACTACTCATGGCAAATACGTTGCTTCTGCTACTTTGTACGATTCACCTAATTTTAGTAAAACAGGAGCTAATCCTGACCATAAATGGGCTATACAGCCTATTATCTATCAAACTAAAAACAAATTGGGAGAAAACAGTAAAGGTGGTTTGTTACCTACTCATGAACTAAAAGAGCAGTTGTCTGATTTAGGGGTTTTAGGCGAATTATCGGATCCTTTACTGGCAAAAACAATAAGTATAATAACAGGAGTTGACGTTTTGTCTAAAAAAACTACTCCTATGTCATTTTCGAATGATGTTGTATGGGACTCTAAAGGGAGTAGAGCTCATGTTTATGATATGTATGAATAGATAAATAAATATTAAATAACCAAAAAAAAGCAGGATCTATATTAAGATTCTGCTTTTTTTTGTGTTTTTATTTTGAAAATAGTTTCAAAATTATATATTTGTTAGAAACATAATAATAAAAGATAATGGGGGAAATAGACTTTAAGCAGATAGTAACAGCAACAATGATTTTGTTTGCAGTAATAGATATAGTAGGTAGTATTCCTATAATAATAGATTTAAGAAAGAAAGTAGGGCATATACAGTCGGGTAAGGCATCTATAGCATCTATAGTTATAATGGTTATTTTTCTTTATACGGGAGAAAGTTTATTAAAACTTATAGGGATAGATGTCAATTCGTTTGCTGTGGCAGGTTCTTTTGTTATCTTTTTCTTAGCTTTAGAGATGGTTTTAGGTATACAATTGTTTAAAGATGACTCTCCCGAAACGGCTAGTGTGGTTCCATTGGCATTTCCGCTTATTGCAGGAGCAGGTACCTTGACGTCTATATTGTCTCTTAAGGCAGAATACGAAACAGTGAATATACTTATAGCTATATTTATAAATATGGGGTTCGTGTTTTTAGTGTTAATAATGTCCGACAAAATAGAGCGATTGATAGGTAAAGGAGGTATAGCTGTAGTGAGAAAGGTGTTTGGTATCATCCTATTAGCCATAGCCGTTAAGCTATTTACAACTAACATTAAAGATTTAATATAATATTTATATTTAATCACTTGTTTTATAATGGAAATATTATATATTAGCATATTAAGAATTTAAAATAAAAATTATGAGTGAAGGTACAGTAAAGTTTTTCAATGAGTCTAAAGGTTTTGGTTTTATAACTCCAGAAGATGGTAGTAAGGATATATTCGTTCATGTAACGGGTTTGAGGGACGAAATAAGAGAAGGAGACAAAGTTGAATTTGATATTGAAGATGGACAAAAAGGGTTAAGTGCAATTAATGTTGTTGTAGTTTAAAACATACAGCGATATATTATTTTTAACTAAAAAGAAATTTAAAAGACAAATTATTTATAATTTGTCTTTTTTTTGTAAATATATTCCACTATATTAGCCAATATATAATATAAAATAAAAATTATGAGTACAGGTAAAGTAAAGTTTTTCAATGAATCTAAAGGATTTGGTTTTGTAGTAGAGGATGATAGTAATCAAGAATATTTTGTTCACGTTTCTGGTTTGACCGATGAAATAAGAGAAGGAGATAGTGTTGAGTTTGATCTTGCAGAAGGAAAGAAAGGAATGAATGCTGTTAATGTTAAGGTTATCTAATATTTAACTTAAAAAAAATAAAAAAAGGTAAATTATTTGTAATTTACCTTTTTTTTTGAATATAATGTACTATATTTGCCGACATATAATAAATATAAATTAAGTAATATGAGTACAGGTACAGTAAAGTTTTTTAACGACACAAAAGGATTCGGTTTTATAACTCCAGAAGAAGGAGGTGAAGATTTATTCGTTCACGTAACAGGTTTGAACGACGAAATAAGAGAAGGCGACAAAGTTGAATTTGAAGCTAAAGATGGTAAAAAAGGATTAAACGCTGTTAACGTTAACGTTATATAAGTTTAGTCTTTCTTTTAAGAAAACAAAAAAAAAGCAACGATTTATCGTTGCTTTTTTTATGCCTTATAGTTTTTGTAGAGGTGTATTAATACCATTTAAATTTCTAAATGTCATAATAGAAATAGAATTATTTATTGCTTTTATGAGTTCCCTTTTTATTTCCCTATCGGTCACATAGAACCTCTCAATGAAATTACATTAAATAAAACAACTGTATATAGAGGTTTAACAAGGCGAAAAATCTAAGTATAGCCTTAGCTATGGTTCTATTTTTTAACGCTGGTAAAGTGAAAAAGAAACTATATATATAGGACAGATGGATGTTTAACTGGTATAATATAAAAAAGACCATTAAACTAAGTGTAATGGTCTTTCTTGTATCAATTTTATTATAGGTTTTGTTTCTTTTTGGTAAATGTTGATATTGAAAACAATACAAGTAAAAAAGCGAATATCCTATATATATAATCCCCGTGCTTACTGTAATAAGTTACTTCGGAGTTCATATTAGCTTCAGAAACCAATATCCCTTTGTTTCCATATTCTATAGTTTCACCTATATCTCCTTTTTGGTTTATAATAGTAGAAATACCTGTATTAGCCGATCTTAATATAGATCTTCGGTTTTCTATAGCTCTTAGTTTAGCTAAGCTTAGGTGTTGCTTATGCCCTTTACTGTCGCTCCACCAACCATCGTTTGTTATTATTACAAACATGTTTGCTCCTTTGTTTATATAGCCATTAACAAACTCACCATAAATAGACTCGTAACATATAATAGGGGCTATTTTATGTCCTCTACTAGTAGTGAAAACTCCTCTTTCTTCTTGTATTCCGTGAGTCATAGATGAACCACCTAAGTTTATCAGAGTCCCTCCCAAAAGAGGTCCTAAAAAGTTTCTGTAAGGAAATATCTCAACTCCTACAACCAATTTAGACTTGTGATAATACTGGTAATTATCGGTGTTTTTAGAAACAAAAAACGAAGAATTATAAATATCGTACCACTTATTTTTATAGTCTCTGTATCTGTTTGACCATTTATTAGGCGGTTTTATAGAGTCTTTGAAGTTGACAAAAGTAATTCCTGTAAGGAAATTAGAATCATCATAACCTTTAAGCATGTTTTTTACATCATATAAATATCTTGATTTTCCAAAATCGGACATTTGTATAGCTCTAGGTAGTGAGGTTTCTGGTCCGGCTATTATTGTATAACTACTATCTAGTACTTCTTTGGTCATTTCTATTATTCTACCCAAAGAAGTTTTATTTGTCTCTTTGAATTTTTCGGTATATGGGTCTACATTAGGTTGTAATGCAACTACTCTTACTTTATCCTCTATTTCAGTATAAGAATTGTAAATATATAAAGAACCAAATATACCTATAACGACAATACAAGTACTGAAAATAAACCTCTTAATCAAGGCTTTTTTATCTTTGTCTATGTAAAATTGTTTTATAGCCGAAAAAAACAAGATATTTACAATTAAAACCCATAAAGTTCCTCCTAGTATACCTGTATATTCATACCATTGTATCCATTGATGGTATTGTGAAAAACCATTACCTAAACTCAGCCAAGGCCAAGATATTTCCCAAGTCATATGACCTTTTTCGAAACAGATCCATAAGCCTATTAATATAATATAACTGATAAAGGGTTTATTTCTTTTAGAGAAATAGCTATACAGTAACATTACTGTAGTCATAAAAATGCTATTTAAGACATTTGCTATTATGGATCCAATAGGAGTCGAAAACCAAATCCACCAAGTAGAAGATACGTTCCATATTATAAAACTTATATAAGAAACTATAGCAACTTTCCAAAAGCTCTTCTTATAAGTCTGATTTATATTATCAATAGCTAGTAACAGTGGTACAAAGCCAACAAATAGTAAAATAGGATTACCCGATGTAGGCCATGCCAAAGCAAGCAATAAACCAGAGGTAATTGCTAATAATATATTTTTAATCATATTTTTATAATCTTTTTAGAACTCTTATTTTATGAGTATGCTTTTTGGTGTCAGAATTGTAGATACCGTAATTGTCTATTTGGTCTATTCTTACTTGCCCATGTGCATGTATGACTAGCCCGTCTTCTAACATTATTCCTACATGTATTACTTCTCCTTCATCATTGTCGAAAAAAACCAAATCGCCAGGTTTAGCTTCTTGGATGAAACCTAAAACCTTACCTTTCATGGCTTGCATACTAGCATCTCTTGGTAAGTCGTAACCGTTTAGTTTGTATACCATCTGTACAAAACCAGAACAGTCAATTCCTAAAGGGGTTTTTCCTCCCCACAGATAAGGAGCTTTTAAGTAAAGCATAGCTGTTTTAACTATGTTTTTTTTGCTCTTTTCACTTAGTATTGTAGGTTCTTCGTATTTGTATTGATTGTCGTTAATCTTAAAAATATTAGTATCAGTATCTATCAAAGGTAGATGACTTCCAAAAGGTAATATTATGATATTATCCTCAGGGTCTCTTATGAAGTCTATCAAATTTGAAGAATAGCGAGCCTCACTATTCTTCAAATTATCATAATATTCTTTATCTATTTCGCTATATTGTTTAGAGTCTATCCAACCTTCATACTTGTCAGCACTGAGTTTTATTTTGACCCAGTTCTTCTTCTTTTTAGAAACTTTAAAATATTCACCAAACAAAACCTGAGACACTAACTCCGATTTATCTGAAGGCTCTATCCTCATAGATATAACGCCTAACTCACAAATACCATATTCCATTTACATGCTTTCTATAACTATCGCTCCAGCTCCACCGCCACCATTACAGATACCTGCAGCACCTATTTTAGCGTTGTTTTGTTTCAATACATTTATCAAACTAACTATTATCCTCGCTCCAGAACAACCAAGTGGATGACCCAAAGAAACGGCTCCTCCGTTTACATTTACTTTGTCTTTGTCTAAGCCAAGTAATTTTATATTAGCTAAACCAACTACCGAAAAAGCTTCGTTTAGTTCAAAATAATCTACATTTTTAATATCTAAATTAGCCTTGCTTAGTGCTTTCGGAATAGCTAAAGCAGGTGCTGTTGTAAAGTATTCTGGTTCCTGAGAAGCATCAGCATAACTCAATACTTTAGCAATAGGTTTTATCCCTAGTTCTTTTGCTTTGTCAGCACTCATTAGTATCAATGCCGCAGCACCATCGTTAATAGTCGATGCATTTGCAGCTGTAACCGTTCCTCCTTTAGAAAAAACAGCTCTCAAACTAGGAATCTTTTCTAGTTTTACATTAGTAAACTCTTCATCTTTATTAACTATTATATCTTCACCTCTTCTTTGTGGTACCGATACTGGAACTATTTCGTTGTCAAAAAGACCTTTCTCCCAAGAATTAGCCGATTTTTTATATGAAGAAATAGCAAATTCATCTTGATCTTCTCTACTGAAATTGTACTTAGTAGCACAGTTGTCAGCAAATACTCCCATAGGGTTCTGATCGTAAACATTGGTAAGCCCGTCTTTCATAAGTCCGTCTATTACCTTAATATCACCCAATTTCACTCCTAGTCTCGAACTTATATAATGAGGAGCCATCGACATGTTTTCCATACCTCCTGCCACTACAACATCAGCATCGCCACAGGCTATAGCCTGACTAGCCATACTTACCGATTTCATCCCCGAAGCACATACTTTATTGACAGTAGTACAAGGAACATTGCTGCCTATTCCTGCGAAAATAGCAGCTTGCTTAGCTGGTGCTTGCCCTACATTAGCCTGTAGCACATTACCCATTATTACTTCGTCTATATGTTTTGGGTCTAAATTTATTTTCTCTAAAGCTCCTTTTATTGCTACTGCTCCCAATTTAGTTGCCGATACTGTCGAAAGTCCTCCTTGAAAACTTCCTATAGGCGTTCTTACTGCCGATACTATAACTATTTCTTTAGACATATTTTGTGTTTTGTTTTTTCTAATTAAAAAATGATTCTACAAAGCTATTTTTGTCAAATATTTGTAAATCATCAATCCCTTCTCCTATACCTATATATTTTACAGGTATTTTTAATTGGTCAGATATACCTATTACGACTCCTCCTTTGGCTGTCCCGTCTAGTTTTGTTACTGCCAATGAAGTTATCTGAGTAGCTTTCGAAAATTGTTTCGCTTGTTCAAAAGCATTCTGACCTGTAGAACCGTCAACAACCAAAAGTACTTCGTTTGGTGCATTAGGTGTTATTTTCTTCATAACTGTCTTTATTTTACTAAGTTCAGTCATTAAATTTATTTTGTTATGAAGTCTTCCGGCTGTGTCTATTATGACTACATCAGCCCCTTTCGATTTTGCCGATTTTAAAGTGTCGTAAGCTACCGAAGCTGGGTCACTTCCCATTTGTTGCTTTACCAAATCAACGCCTACTCTGTCTGCCCATATTTGTAATTGATCTATAGCTGCTGCTCTAAATGTATCAGCTGCTCCTAGAATTACTGTTTTGCCTGCCTTTGTATATTTGTTAGCTAGCTTTCCTATGGTAGTGGTTTTTCCAACTCCATTGACACCAACTACCATTATCACATGCATTTCTTTACTAGAATCTTCTTGAGTGATATCTTGAGTATTGTTTTCGGTCAAAAGATTTGTTATCTCTTCTCTCAATATTCGGTTAAGTTCCGAAGTGTTTAAATACTTGTCTTCTGATACGCGTTGTTCTATGCGGTCTATTATTTTCAAAGTAGTGTCTACTCCTACGTCCGAAGCTATAAGTACGTCTTCTAAGTCGTCTAATACATCCTCGTCAACTTTTGACTTTCCTACTACAACTTTAGATAGTTTAGCGAAAAATGAATCTCGACTTTTCTCTAAACCCTTGTTTAATACTTCTTTCTTGTCTTTTCCGAAGAGGTTTTTTAACAAACTCATAACCTATATCTTGTTTTAATTAAATGCTTTTACACGTAGCTAATATATATAAATTAATTCAAATAGAGCTACCTTTATATATACCAAAAAAAAGCCATTTTCCTATAGAAAATGGCTTGTAATACTTGTAGATTATTTATTTTTTAAAATAATCGTTAACTTTTGAAGGGTCCATTATAGACGCTACGAAAGAATAGGCTCCAGTCTTATCAGACTTTACCATTTTTATAGCTTTAGTTAGCTTCTTAGAACCTGATTGCAAGGTTGCTACTGATTTTTTTGCCATCTTTTATATTATTTTATTTCTTTATGAACAGTCATCTTCTTCAAGATAGGGTTGAATTTCTTCAATTCCATTCTGTCTGGAGTGTTTTTCTTACTTTTTGTAGTGATATACCTAGAAGTTCCTGGTTTACCTGTAGCTTTATGCTCTGTACATTCCAAGATTACTTGGATTCTGTTTCCTCTTTTTGCCATTTCTTAAAAATCTATTTGATTAAATAACCTTTTTGTTTAGCTTCTTTCATTACTGCGTAAATACCTTTCTTGTTGATATTTTTAAGTGCAGATGCAGAAACCTTTAAGGTAACCCATTTACTTTCTTCTGGTATAAAAAAACGTTTAACCATTAGGTTGACGTTAAATCTCCTCTTTGTTCTGTTTAATGCGTGAGATACATTGTTTCCCACCATTGCTTTTTTCCCTGTAAGTTCACAAACTCTAGACATGCTATATAAGTGTTTCTTTTTATTATTAAAAACGTGAGTGCAAATTAACGACTTATTAAGTATAAATCCAAACTATTCTCAAATTATTTTAGAAACTGACTAATGTTTCTATTTAATTAAGATTGTTGTCTATATAAAACTTGTAGTTAACACACTTACGACCATTTGTTATATGCTTCTATATCGAAGCGTTAGTTGAGTAGTTACACTCCCCTTGTTGTTAATTCTCTATTTATTTTTTTTACTAAACCTTGTAAAACTTTCCCAGGTCCAAACTCTACGAAATCAGTAGCTCCATCTTCTGACATTGCACTTACACATTGCGCCCATTTTACAGCTCCTGTCAATTGAGATATCAAATTAGCTTTTATTTCTGAAGGATCACTGACCGCTCTAGCTACTATATTCTGATAAATAGGGCAGGTAGGTGTGTTGAATTCTGTGTTGTTTATAGCTTTTTCCAATTCTACTTTAGCAGGTTCCATCTCTTGAGAGTGAAAACCTCCACCTACAGGCAAAATCAATGCTCTTCTTGCTCCTTTTTCTTTTAAAACTTCACAGGCCTGCTCTACTGCTGAAATTTTTCCAGATATTACTAATTGACCAGGGCAATTGTAGTTTGCTGCTACTACTCCCTCGATATTGTTACAAACCTCTTCGACTATTTCGTCAGATAAACCTATTATGGCAGCCATAGTCGAAGGGTTGGTTTCACAAGCTTCTTGCATTGCTAAAGCTCTTTTGTGAACTAGTATTAATCCTGCTTCAAATGTCAAAGTTTTATTGATAACTAAGGCTGATATTTCTCCTAAAGAATGACCTGAGACCATATTGGGAGTCTCTTCACTTCCTTTTGTTAAAGCAGAAATTACCGAATGTAAAAAAACTGCAGGTTGAGTTACTTTTGTCTCTTTTAACTGCTGAACTGTTCCTTCAAACATTATATTGGTAATATTGAAACCTAGTATTTTATTGGCTTTTTCAAATAGTTTTTTAGCTTGCTCATTACTGTCATATAGGTCTTTACCCATTCCTGTAAATTGTGCCCCTTGACCAGGGAAAATATATGCTATCATTAATGTTGCTTTTTAGTTGTAGTATGTTAAATCACCTCTGTAGTTACCTTCGCAATAAGAACCATCTTCTAAGTAGAACTCAAAAAAGATGAAGCAGTCTCCTCTTTCGTATGTTATTTCGAAAGAACCGTCTATCATCTTAGAACTATATCCGTAATCAGTATAAGGGTTGTATCCTATTAGCAATTCTCCATTCCAAAA
The DNA here is from genome assembly GCA_013215105.1 of Flavobacteriaceae bacterium. Classification (GTDB taxonomy): domain Bacteria; phylum Bacteroidota; class Bacteroidia; order Flavobacteriales; family Flavobacteriaceae; genus DT-33. Next base: position 7,432 of record JABSPL010000159.1, on the reverse strand, counting down.
AGTGAAATCACTTTTAATATATTCTTGTGTCTGACTAAAAGTGTACAGCCCTGAGTGTAAGTAAATAGAATGAGGGGAATATAGAGTTACTTTAATTATATTTCCGTTTTTATTAGGGAAACCATTACCTGTAACATAGTCTGTCATGTTAAAAGTAGTTAGATTTAGTTCATACCTAAAATTATCTTTAGAAGACTCACCATGCTCTATGACTATGCCTTTTTCTATTTTGGATAAGTTTTCGTTACGTATAAAAAAATTTTCATCATCAAAAATATCATCATCATATACACAACTGCAAAGAATAATCAAAGTAAATGCATATAATGTGTTTTTAAAAATCTTCATTTTTATCACTGTTTTTATTTGTACTTAATTTTACAAAAATAGTGTTTTTTGATGAGATATATACTTAGTAAAACGAATAAAATGTTTAGATGTTGTTTTATAGTGTCTTATTTATTTCAGAAGACGCTTTAGTATGTTTATTTTATTTTTAGTATAAGGAAAGTATTTCAATGAAGGCTCTATCCAAAAAGATTTATGAAGTATACTTTTGTAATGAGAAAATGATTTAAAACCAAATAAACCATGGTAATTCCCCATTCCACTAGAACCTATTCCTCCAAAAGGTAAATTGTCATTAGTTATGTGTATTAAAGAATCGTTCACTGCTCCTCCTCCAAACGATATTTCATGTAATATCTTATTGATTGTTTTTTTGTTTTTAGAATAAATATAACAAGACAAAGGCTTCTCTCTGTTTTTAACCTCTTTGATAACAGTGTTTATATCACTAAAACTTATAACGGGTAATATAGGCCCGAATATTTCATCTTCCATTATTTTATGGTCAAACTCTATATTGTTGAGAATAGTCGGGCTAATGAAACGATTATCTTTATTGATGTTACCTCCGCAGAAAACCTTATCATGGTCTATAAGTTTAGCTAGGCGCTCAAAGTTTCTAGAGTTTATTATTCTAGGATAATTATCGCTTATATCTTCTTTGTTTTTATAATATTTTTCTATTTCTAGTTTTAACGCAGACAGAAACTCTGTTTCAATAGATTTTTCTACTAAAATATAATCTGGGGCTATACAGGTCTGTCCTGCGTTAAAAAACTTAGCCCAAACTATGCGTTTGGCAGTCATATTTATATTGCAATCAGCAAAAACAAAAGTAGGGCTTTTACCTCCCAATTCTAACACTACAGGAGTTAAATGCTTGGCAGCAGCTTGGTAGACTATTCTGCCAACATTGGTGCTTCCTGTGAAAAATATTTTATCAAATTTATGTTTTAAAAGCTCCGTAGTGGTATCAACTCCTCCTTCTATAACGGTAAAAAAATCTTCAGAAAAATTATTATTGATTATTTTTGCAATAACCTGAGAGGTTTTTAGAGGTAACTCGCTAGGTTTTAGTATGACTGTATTACCTGCCGAAATAGCCGAAATAGCAGGTATTAAAGAAAGTTGAAAAGGATAATTCCAAGCTCCTATAACTAATACAGATCCTAATGGTTCAGGTATTACATAGCTCTTACCAGGTAAATTAGTCAGGTTAGTAGGTACTTTAATCCTCTTACTCCATTTTTTTAAGTTCTTTATGCAGTTGTTTATTTCATGGTAAACCATAGAAAGTTCAGCTACATATGTATCAAACTCAGACTTCCCGAAATCGGAATAAATAGCTTGGTAAAGAGATTTTTCGTTGTCTATTATTAAGTTTTTAAGCTTTTTTAATTGACTTATTCTAAAGTTAATATCCTTGGTTTTATTAGAATTGAAAAAATCTCTTTGTTTTGTTATTATATCTATCATTATCTTTTTTTACGGTCTATTTATTTCAAATATACGTAATTTTCAGATGCAAAAAGATATACTTTATACTATATCTGGTTCACTCCTGTATGCGAGCTCTTTACCTAGTTCTACTCCAAATTGGTCGAAGCTGAAAATGTTCCAAAGCACACCTTGAACAAAAACTTTATGCTCATACATAGCCAAAAGCATACCTAAGGTGTAAGGTGTCAATTTATCTATCATTATATTGTTTGTAGGTTTGTTGCCTTCAAAAATTTTATGAGGTAAAAGATTGGTATTTTCTTTTTTTAATTTCAAGTCCAAATAGGCTTCTTGCTTGTTTTTACCATAAGTCAAAGCTTTTATCTGTGCATTATAGTTCGACATCAACTCTCTGTGATGATCGTTAAACTGGTGTAAAGAGTTTTTGAAACCTATAAAGTCGGTAGGTATTATCTTAGTTCCTTGATGTAGTAATTGCATGAAAGCATGTTGGGCATTGGTTCCTGCTCCTCCCCAGACTATATTGCCTGTTTGGTAGCTTACTTTATGACCAGTTCTGTCTATAGATTTTCCATTACTTTCCATAGATATTTGTTGTAGATATATAGGGAGCCTTTCTAAATACTGAGAATATGGAAGTACTAATTCCGAGTCAGTATCGAAAAAATTATTATACCATATACTTATAAGACTTAATAGCACAGGGATATTGTTTTTAAAAGGAGTTTGTCTAAAATGTTTGTCCATATAGTTAGCTCCTTCTAACATTTTATTGAAGTTGTCAAAACCTATAGATAAACTAATACTTAAACCAACAGCACTCCACATAGAAAAACGCCCTCCGACCCAGTCCCATATAGGAAATGTTTTTTCTATACCAAACTTGTTTACTTCCTCTTTGTTAGCCGAAACAGCTATAAAATGAGTATTAACAGCTTCTTTACCTAATAAACCGATGAACCATTTTCTTATGCTTTTGGCATTGGCCATGGTTTCTTGAGTCTTAAAGGTCTTAGAAACAACTATAAATAGTGTGGTTTCTGGGTTTATTTCATTGAGTAGATCATATATATAATCACCATCTATATTGGAAATAAAGTGAGTTTTTATATGGTTTTTGTAAAATCGAAGTGAATCAATAACTATTTGAGGGCCTAAATCGGATCCTCCAATACCTATATTTACTATGTCAGTTATGTTCTTGCCTGTGTAACCTTTTATGTTTCCATTTATGATATTGTCACTGTACTGTTTTATGTCGGTTAATACACTTTCTATATCAGGCCTTATGTTTTTGCCTTCAAAATAAACATCTTCTGAAGACCTAAGGGCTGTGTGTAGTACAGCTCTGTTTTCAGTTTCGTTTATAAGATTACCTTTAAAAAGTTTTTCTATAGATTCTTCTAACTTCATTTCTTTAGCAAAAGATAGTAAAAGCTCTAACGTCTTACTATCTAATCTGTTTTTAGAATAATCTAAAGACAAAGAATTAAGTTCTACATTGAAAAGTTCGCTCCTAAGAGGCTCTTTTCTGAAAAACTCATCTATAGTTGTGTCTTTGATTGTTTCGAAATGTTCTTTTAATTTACTCCATGCTACGGTAGTAGTAGGATCTATTTTGTGTAAAGGCATTAATTATTTATTATAAAACAAAACTATGAAAATAATAAATAACAATAGCTTAATTAAAATTATTTTTTTAACCTAAAAAAGGTTTTAAAATACATTGTATTTTAAAACCTTTTTAGGTTAAATATTTGCTTTATAGTCTATAACGATTCTAAAGCAAAAGAAATCCTTTTGACAGTTTCTTGCTTTCCTATAAAAGATATTATATCGAACAAATCGACCCCTTGCATAGAGCCAACTATAGCAACTCTTAAAGGCTGTAATACTTTTCCAAAACCTAATTCTTGGCTTTTTATCCAATCTTTAACAGTAGTTTCTATTTTAGTTTTTTCAAAATCAGGAATGTCATTTATCAGAGTTTTAATATTAGACATAATCTCAGAAGTCCCCTCTTTCCAAGCTTTTTTACTAGCTTTAGGGTCAAACTGCGTAGGAGAAACAAATAAATATTCTGACAAGTCCCATATGTCTTTAACAAAAACTGCTCTTTCTTTTACTAAAGAAACTATTTCTGTTATTTTGTCGTTTTCTAGAGATATATTCTTTTGTTCTAATAATAATTTGAATATCTCAGCTATTTCTTTATTGTCTTTACTTTGTAAGTATTGTTGGTTGAACCATTTTGCCTTCTCAGGGTTAAATTTGGCTCCCGCTTTACTTACTCTATCCAAAGAAAAAGCAGACACTAACTCTTCTAAACTAAATATTTCTTGTTCTGTTCCAGGGTTCCACCCTAGTAAAGCAAGCATATTTATAAAAGCATCTTCAAAATAACCCTCCTCTTTGTAGCCAGAAGATACATCTTTGGTTTGGTTATTAGTATACTCTAGAGGGAATACAGGAAAGCCGTGTTTGTCTCCATCTCTTTTGCTTAACTTACCTTTACCTACAGGTTTTAGTATAAGAGGTAAATGAGCAAAAATAGGAGCTTCCCATCCGAAAGCTTCATACAATAAATAGTGTAAAGACAGAGAAGGTAACCATTCTTCACCTCTTATTACATGTGATATTTTCATAAGGTGATCATCAACTATATTAGCCAAATGATAAGTAGGCATTCCGTCAGACTTGAACAATATTTTGTCGTCGAGTAAGTTGGTGTCAACTTTCATATCTCCTCTTATTTCGTCTTTTAATTCTAAAACCCTGTCTTTAGGAGTCAAGAAACGAATAACATATTTATCACCATTTTCTAATTTTGAACTTAATTCTTCTTCCGATAAATTCAAAGAATTATCCAATTCGGTTCTTGTAGAATGGTTATATATAAAAACAGTCTTATTACTTTCAGATTCTTTACGCATCTTATCCAAAGTCTCAGCAGAATCGAAACAATAATATGCTTTATTGTTGTCTATAAGCTCTTTTGCATATTTGGCGTATATCTCCTTACGTTCTGACTGGCGGTAAGGCCCGTATTTTTCGTTTTTACCTGGGCCTTCGTCAAAAGGTATCTTAGACCATTCTAAAGAGTCTGTTATATATTGCTCAGCATTGGCAACATACCTAGTTTGGTCAGTGTCTTCTATCCTAAGAACAAAAGTACCTCCTTTGCTTTTGGCAAAAAGATAATTAAAAAGTGCCGTTCTTAGTCCTCCTATATGTAGAGGTCCTGTAGGGCTTGGTGCAAATCGTACACGTATATCGCTCATATTATTGTGTTATAGTAATCTCGTACTGAGTTAGTTTTTTGAATTCTTTTAATCTTTCTATCATTTCTGTAGAACTTAATTCTTCCATTCTTTGAGTTCCGAATTTTTCGACACAAAACGAAGCTAAGTTAGAACCGTAAATTATAGCTCTTTTCATGTTTTCGAAAGAAATATCGTTACTCTTAACTATATGAGAAATAAATCCTCCTGCGAAAGTGTCTCCAGCTCCTGTTGGGTCAAATACTTCTTCTAAAGGTAATGCCGGTGCAAAAAACACGTCTTCTTTATGGTACAATAAAGCTCCATGTTCACCTTTTTTGATGACTACATATTTGGGTCCCATTTCGTATATTTTCTTAGCAGCCTTGGTTAAAGAGTATTCTCCTGACAACTGTCGAGCCTCTCCATCGTTAATAGTTATAACGTCTACCTTTTTCAGAACTTCTTTCAGTTCGGGCATAGCTACGTCCATCCAAAAGTTCATAGTGTCTAGTACTACTAACTTAGGTTTTTGTCTCATTTGCTGTAAAACTGACATTTGTACTAAAGGGTGTAAATTTCCTAATATTACAAATTCTGCATTTTTAGAATCTTCGGGTACCTTAGGTTCGAATGTTTCTAGTACATTTAGTTCAGTAACTAAAGTGTCTCTAGAATTCATGTCGTTATGGTATTTCCCGCTCCAAAAGAACGTTTTTCCTTCCTTAACTATCTCTATTCCTTGTGTAGAAATGTTTCTTTTCTCTAAATTTTCTAAATATTCTTTAGGAAAATCGCCCCCAACCACCGATACTATGGTCGAAGGAATTTCTAATTTTGATGCTGCCAGACCTATATAAGTAGCCGAACCACCTAGTATTTTGTCTGTTTTCCCAAAAGGAGTCTCTATAGCATCAAAGGCTACAGTACCTACTATTATAAGATTACTCATAATTTTATGTTATTGAATTAAAATAAAAATTTATATTCATTCTAAATCTAGAATAAATATCTAAATTTGCAAAAAGAATATAAAATATATCTGCAAATATAAAACATAATGACTATTAAAGAAATACAAGAGGAGATAATTGATGAATTTTCTATGTTTTCGGACTGGGAAGATAAATTTGAGTATTTAATTGACTTAGGAAAGTCTTTGGATGTAGTGAAACAAGAATACAAAACCGACGATAACCTAATAAGAGGATGTCAGTCTAAAGTATGGTTACATGCCGAAGCTAATCAAGAGAAAATAATATTCACAGCAGATAGCGATGCTATTATAACCAAAGGGATAATAGCTCTTCTGTTAAGGGTGTATAGTAATCAGAATATAGATAGTATTTTGGACACAGAAACCAAATTTATAGACCAAATAGGTTTAAAAGAACATTTGTCGCCTACTCGTGCCAACGGACTTTTGGCTATGGTGAAACAAATAAAAATATATGCGATAGCATTCAAAGTAAAAAACAATTAAGATGAGCGAACAAGACGAAGCACAAAGATTAGGAGAAGAAATAGTAGTAGTTCTTAAAACTATTTATGACCCAGAAATACCAGTTGACGTTTACGAACTAGGGCTTATATACGATATACTAATAAACGAAGATAAAGATGCCAAAATATTAATGACATTGACTTCGCCAAACTGCCCCGTTGCAGAAAGTATGCCTGCGGAAATAGAGCAGAAAATAAAAGAACTTAAAAGCGTAGAGGTAGAAATAACCTTTGAGCCAACTTGGACCAAGGAAATGATGAGTGAGGAGGCAAGGTTGGAATTGGGTATGTTGTAGAAAGAAAATTATGTATTTGAAACCTTTTCATCTCCATATTTAGATCTATTACTTATAATAATATTAACTTCTTTTTGAAAGTACAGGGCATTTCAAGGGGGTGCTTTTTGAAAGAAAATGAAGGTATACTAATACATTCTATCGATTTCTCCATTTTAATCTCTTCTAAGAGATACTCAAAATATTTTGTCTTTTTAAGGTGCTTGGTTGTCTTGTGTATGGCTGATATATCACAGGTGAAAGGTTTTTTTTATATTAGTAGGTTCCTGTGTATTATGGTTTGCCGTGTATAATTCTTATATGTCTTATTTAAATTTACTATGGAGTATTGTAGTTTTGGACTATTAATCAAAGGTAGTGGTATCCATAGCGAGGTAGAATGTCAAGGGGATCTTAGATTAACTTCTTAATCCGAGCAGTACTAATATCATTAGCTACACTATATATTTATGAGTTTACTAAACAAAGTTATATAATATAAAGTTTGAATGGGAATAAATATTTAAAAGAATTTAGATATTTATATATAATAAGGTTTTTATGTATATAGGTTGTTAATTCCTG
>JABSPL010000158.1 GCA_013215105.1 Flavobacteriaceae bacterium | reverse complement strand
TGTATTGAATCTGTTTACTTATTTAAACTTTTAAAGTTTTAGTTTCACTCAGTATTTATAAGAACTTAACGCCTTTTGTTGTTTGATAAACATCAGTTGTTTTGCGGGTGCAAAACTACGATGCTTTTCGGGATTGGCAATGGAAAAATATGATAAAATGTGAAGTTTTTTTTAATTAGTTGAGGGTTGGTGGGTTGGGTGGGTGAGAATTTGGATAGTTGCGGGTGATTCTGGGGTAGAGACGCAAAGCATTGTACCTCTATGTGCGGGTTGTGGGTTTTCTTTGCGTGAGCGAATGATATTTTCCCGTACAAAGGTATGAGAATTGGGATAAAAATATTTAAAAAAAAATAAACTAAATCTTTTAACGCAAAAAAGACCACTTTTACAGCAGTCTTTTTTTTTATATATTATTTTTATTAAACAAACCTAAACTCCAACTATCCTCTCCAGGATATAAAAATAGTCTTCTTCATTCTTTACAAAGTCCAATTTAGAAGTGTCTATTATAATAGAATTTAACTCTGTATGCGTATCTATAAAATTGAGATATCCTTTGTTTATTTTATCCAAATAAGAAGGTTCTATATTTTGCTCATAATCTCTACCTCTTTTCTTTATGTTTTTAAGCAGATTATCAGTGTTCTGATGTAAATAAACATATAAAGTAGGCTTTGTTATTTCTTTATACAGAATATCAAATATCTTTCTGTACAAACCATATTCGTCTTCTTGCAAGGTTATCTGAGCAAAAGTCAATGATTTGAACAAAAAATAATCCGAAATCACAAAACTCTTAAACAAATCTAACTGCAACAGGTTTTCGCTTATTTGCTGATGTCTATCGGTAAGGAAGCTCATTTCTAGAGTAAACGCATATCGTTTAGGGTTCTCATAAAACAAAGGCAAGAAAGGATTATCGGCAAAGCGTTCTAATATCTTCCTACCATTAAAATCGGAAGATATCATATTAGAAAGAGTCGTTTTACCCGAACCTATATTACCTTCTATGGCTATATAACTATATTTGTCCATCAATGAAACGGGTATAGTTAAGGTTTTATCTATAGTTTTTATATTCCCTTTGGCTATATTACTCTTTATTTCTTCTACTGTTATATTCTTGGTAGGGTGGACAAAGTTATTGGTAATATCACTAAGAGGAAACATTACAAAATCTCTATCGCACATATTGGGATGAGGAATCTGTAAGTTACTAGTTTCTACTATTTCTTTTTCATAAAACAATATATCTATGTCTATAGGTCTAGACTCATATTCGTTAGTTTCTTTACGTATTCTACCTAGTTTTGTTTCTATTTTCAATATATAATCGAGTAAGTTTTCAGGACTTCTTACTGTCTTTATTTTAACGCATATATTATAAAAATCGTCACCTTCAAAACCAAAAGAAACAGTTTCGTAAACGGGGCTTACCTGCTCTACTCTACCTATTCTTATTGATATCAACTCTAATGCTTTCTGCAGATTACCGAGCCTATTGCCCATATTAGAGCCTAGTGACAAATAAACACTTTTTAATGTATCCATATTTTGTAAGGAAGTATTATTTGTTTTTAGATAAATATTTATTTATTCTCTTGACCATAGACGGTCCTTCATATATATAACCTGAAAACACTTGTATCAAGTCCGCTCCTGCATCTAATTTTTCTTTGGCATCTTCGGCGGTTTCTATACCTCCCACTCCTATTATGGCAAATGCTTTGTTTGATTTTTCTGACAAGAACCTTATAACTTCGGTACTTCTGCTTTTGAGCGGTCTACCACTCAAACCTCCCATACCTATTTCTTCTATTTCTTGGCTACTCGTCTCTAAACCCGACCTATCTATAGTCGTATTAGTCGATATAACTCCCTGTATTTTGGTGATTTTAACTATATCTATTATATCCAAAAGCTCGTTATCATTAAGGTCTGGAGCTATTTTTAATAAAATAGGCTTAGGATTGATATGTTTTTTATTTTCCTCTTGTAGTTCATTAAGCAAATTAGTCAAAGGCTCTTTTTCTTGTAAAGCCCTAAGACCTGGAGTGTTGGGAGAACTTACATTTACAACAAAATAATCAACATAATCGTACAGTTTTTTAAAACATATAATATAGTCATCAGCGGCTTTTTCGTTAGGAGTCGCTTTGTTTTTACCTATATTACCACCTATTATTATATTCGTATTTCTGTTTTTCAATCTTTCAACAACGGCATCTACTCCATCGTTGTTAAAGCCCATTCTGTTTATAAGAGCTTTGTCTTTTTTAAGTCTGAAAAGTCTTTTCTTAGGATTTCCTCCTTGAGGCTTGGGAGTAACAGTTCCTATTTCGATAAAACCGAAACCAAAGTTACTTAATTCGTTAAACAGGACTGCATTTTTATCAAATCCCGCTGCTAAACCTACAGGGTTTTTGAACTTTAATCCGAATAATTCTTTTTCTAAATTATCAGCAGAAAACCCATAAGTTTTCTTTATAAAAAACCTAGAAATGCCTAATTTAGAACTTTGCTTTATCATTTTAAATACAAAATGATGAATAGTTTCTGGATCTATCTTAAAAAAAAGTGGTCTTATCAAAAGCTTATACATCATTGCGTTTTTTTTAGTTCAACATTATCGGTTAGCAAATATACTTATTTATTAAACACTAATACAAACAAACTACACTATAAATAAATCGGAAGCTATACCGTCGCAAAGAAACTTCCCTTTGTCAGTAGTTTTAAGAATATTACCTTCCAAGACAAGTGTATTGTTCTTTAAATATTTTTGCATTGTCTTGTTTATATGTTCGGTATATTTAGCTTCAAACTCATCTTCTATCTTGATTAAGGAAACCCCCCATATAGTCCTAAGACCTGTCATTATATACTCATTAAACACATCGTCTTTACTAAGAACCTCTTGTGTAGCGACAGTTTCCCCTTTGTTTATCTTCTTTATATAAACCGAGTTATTATTGATATTCCAGCTCCTAGTTTTGCCATCATAAGAATGTGCCGAAGGACCTATTCCTATATACTTGTCACCTTTCCAATACGAAGTATTATGCCTCGAATAGCATTTGTTTTTGGCAAAATTAGAGATCTCATATTGCTCGAACCCATTATCGTTTATCTTAGCTATAAGTATATCAAATTGCATTTTAGACACCTCTTCAGACACTGGTTTTTGCTTACCTTTGTTTATCAGAAAAGATAATTCTGTCTTGTCCTCTACAGTCAAAGCATAACACGACAAATGAGGAATACCTAAAGAAAAGAACAAATCCAGATTTTCCTCCCACTGTTTATTACTACTCGAAGGAACTCCATATATAAGATCGATACTTATATTGTCAAAACCATATTTTTTAGCCTTTTTTATGCTTTCTATAGCTTCCTTAGCATTATGAGCTCTTTTCATATATTCCAAATCGCTATCAAAAAAAGACTGAATTCCTATACTAAGCCTGTTTATTTTGGTCTGAGATAGTTGTTTTATTTTTTCTTCGGTTAAGTCGTCAGGGTTTGCTTCTAAGCTTATTTCTGCATTAGGGCTTACTTTATAATTAAGATATATAAAATCTATTAACTTATTTATTTCCGAAACATCTAATATAGAAGGAGTACCACCCCCCAAATATATAGTATTCACTATTTCATCATCGAAACTACTCTTTCGGTCACCTAACTCTACAATCATAGAGTCTAATAGTTGTTCTTTGTTTTTTAGAGAAGTAGAGAAGTGAAAATCGCAATATATACAAGCCTGCTTGCAAAAAGGAATATGCAGATAAATACCAGCCATATTATTTACTTACTTTTTTAGGGTTATTAGTAACAAAAGAAGCCCAACTACCATAAGTTTTACCTTTTTGCACCTGATTACCATTATAAAAATGACAAACCGCAGCGGCAAGTCCGTCGGTAGAATCTAAGTTTTTGGGTAAAGTCTTTAAGTTTAAAATACTCTTTAACATAGCCGCTACTTGCTCTTTAGATGCATTACCGTTACCAGTAACAGCCATTTTTATCTTCTTAGGTGCGTATTCGGTTATAGGTATATCTCTGGACAAACCTGCTGCCATGGCAACACCCTGAGCTCTTCCTAGTTTCAACATAGACTGAGCATTTTTACCCATAAAGGGAGCTTCTATAGCTATTTCGTCGGGCATATAGGTTTCTATTAATTCTATAGTTCTTTCGAAGATAAGCTTTAGTTTTATATAATGGTCGTCATATTTTTGTAGTAATAACTCGTTTAATTGCATAAACTCCATCTTCCTGTTCACTACTTTTATAAGCCCGAAACCCATTATAGTGGTTCCTGGATCTATTCCCAAAATTATTCTTTCTGTATTTGTTTTTGTCTTATTATCTACCATTATATTTTTGTGTCCTTATAGTAATTAATCTATATTGAAAATCAAGTTACTTGTCTTTTTTCTTAGAATTAATTAATCTTATTATATAGTAAATACAAACCCAAAAGATTAATATACTAAACACTATTATTGCATTTATATATCCTGTTTTATACCCCTCTTGGTTGATTATTTTTGAATTAGCTACAAACATAGACAACATTGTCAACAACATTATTATCTTCCTTATATTATTTCTCTTTCTAATTTTTAATTTTGTATCTACCATTATATTTTTATTTCCTTATCGTAAGGAATAGAGTCTAGCAAATGTTTTATTGCTTCTAGCCTTGCTGTTGTCTTTCGGTTTGCTCTTATTATTTCGAAAGGTAAACCTGCTTGTTGAGTTATAAAAAACATTTTGTCTTTGTACGAAGTGTATTCGTTCCACAGCTCTTGTGCTTTTTTGTCTACTTCAGTCATTTTCCATTGCTTTAACGGGTCAGACTTTATTTCTTTAAATCTTTTGTTTTGCTCTTTTTTGGAAATAGACATATATATTTTGACAAGTATAATACCTGAGTCTTTTATCATTTTTTCAAAACCACATACCTGACTCATAAAAACCTGATATTGTTCTTCGCTACAAAAACCATTTACAGGCTCTACAACGGCTCTATTATACCAACTTCTATCAAAAAACACTATTTCGCCCTCATTAGGAAACTTCTCTACATAGCGTTTGAAATACCATTGAGTACTTTCTTCATCGGTAGGCTTGGGTAAAGCGACAACTCTAAGAAGTCTCGGGTTAAGCCTTTCGGTAATTCTACGTATAGCTCCACCTTTTCCGGCAGCGTCTCTACCTTCAAATATTACTATTACCCTCTTTTTCTCTTGAGAAACCCATGTTTGCAATTTTATAAGCTCTTCTTGATGTTTCTCTAAGTTTTTCAAATACCTAAGATATCTCAAAGTACGCTCTACACTATAGTTATATCTTGAAAACAGACTTACCAGTCCTTTTTTAGAATTTAACTTCTTTAAGTCTCTATCGTTTATCTCGAATGATTTTTCTTCCATAGTTAACTTATATTTTCTCTATAATACTTAAAAATAACATTAGGATCGGGCACCAACGATGTTTTGCTATCATCTTTATTTTCGTAGTCAAACATTGACAAAACATGTCTTATAATCTCTAACCTCGCTTGTTTCTTTTTATTAGTTTTTACATTTATCCAAGGGCTGAAAGGCGTATGAGTTTTAGAAAAAGCCATTTCTTTATACTTACTATATTCTTTCCATAACTCCTGGCCTTTCTTGTCAACCTCGCTAAACTTCCATCTTTTGAGAGGTGTTTTTTCTCTGGAATTAAATCTTCTTGCTTGCTCTTCTTTACTTATAGACAGCCAAAACTTTATAATTATAAGCCCGTCTTCGTATATCATATTTTCAAAAACAGATACCTGATTCATATATTGATCATATTGTTCCTTAGTACAAAAACCCATAACAGGCTCTACTATGGCTCTGTTGTACCAACTTCTGTCAAAAAAAACTACTTCTCCGGGGTTAGGCAAATGTTTTATATATCTGTTAAAATACCATTGTCCCTTTTCTAGTTCCGTAGGTTTGTCCAAAGCCACTAACCTAGTAGTACGAGGGTTAAGATGTTCCATAAATCTACGTATGGATCCGCCCTTACCTGCTGCATCTCTGCCTTCGAATATTATTGCTACTTTCTTGCCAGTTTTATGAATCCATTTTTGCCATTTCACTAATTCTATTTGCAATATTTGTAGTTCTTTATAATATGCCAAATCGTAATTAGCTTTAGAAAAATCGATACCTTTTTCTTCAATTATTCCGAACAACTCTTTTAAACTATTAGATTTCAAAAAATCTTCTTTAGTAAGTTTCTCTTTTTTCATAAATCTGATAGTGTTAAATTATAAGTCACCAAATTTAGGCTTTTAGTTTAGTATAAGCAAAAATTGAGGAGATGAATAAAAACAGAAACTATAAAACTGGAACCCTAACAACTTACACTAACTTACAATTTGACAATATAACTGACTTGTTAATTATAAAACAACGAACCTTCTAATTAGTTATTATAAAATTTATTATCTACTTTTGAAAAACATATTACTATACAAATAAACTAAAAAAACAATGATAAAACTAAACAGTACATTTTTACTTCGCTTTACTATTGCCATTATTTTACTAAGTCATAGCGTTTTTGGAATATTCGATAATGGTATAAACGATTTTGGTAATCTGTATTTGAACGAAATAGGTTTCGCACCATTTGGATTAGCTATTGCTTGGTCTATCAAACTATCACATATAGCAGCTGCTTTTTGTTTAATATTCGAGAAATACCTAAAACTAGCATCTATTATAACTATATTTATACTAATATCAGGAATTATTATGGTTCATTACAAAGAAGGATGGTATGTCGTCGGCGATGGGAGAAATGGTGTTGAGTTCAGTTTCTTGTTGATATTTGCACTAGCCACTATGGTATTCCCTAATGGGTTGAGAAAACAAAAAACTAAGATCTAAACACTCACCAACAAACTAACAGCATTACCACCGAAACCTACTGAGTTAACAAGTATATTCTTTATCTTATTAGGCTGTTTTTGGTTATCCAAATAAGGAATATCTATAAATTTCTGGTTTGTAAGCATCATAATAGCAAACTCTAAACTCATAGTTCCTGAGCTACCAAGAGTGTGTCCTATCTTCCATTTGTTCGAAGTGATAGCAGGCATATTTCCTTCAAAAACTTTATCTATAGCCTTATATTCCGAAGAATCTCCTTTTATAGTTCCTGGAGCGTGCATTACAACAATATCCACATCTTCTATATCAGAACCTTCTAAAGCCATTTTCATAGAATCTTGAAAGCAAATAGCTTCAGTACTAATAGAAGTACCATGAGTTAAAACCTCAGTAGCATAACCAACAGCATTTATATAAGCAATAGCATCCTTTTGGATTCCTTTTTCCATACAAAAAGCTATAGCAGCTTCACCTATCACCATAGTATTTTTGGTTTTGGTAAAGTCTAAACTCTTACAAGGAAACTCGTCATTACTCTGACTATAAACCTTTAAAGCTTTCATCTGAGCTATAGTAAAACCAGTATTTGCAGCCTCACTCCCACCTGCTACAAACTGTCTGCTCATACCACTACCCAGCCAAGCAACGGCATTCAATATAGAGTGCATAGCCGTAGAACAAGTAATACTATGGCTTATAGTTGGCCCGTTAGTCTTTAGGTCGTGAGCAACCCAGCTACTAATATTACCCAAAGTGGTAGTTGGCGAGCTAAGAGTTTCGGCAGTACCATCTTTATGGTTTTTATAACTTTCGTAATACTTTTCGAACAAAGAAGTAGCTCCTCTTGACGAACCAAAGTTGATTCCTATATCCTTGTCTTTCCATATGGTTTTACTTACAGATTTATCAGCCACAAACATAGCCAAAACAACTGATCTATCTAGTTTTCGGTATTTTATATCTTTAGAAATAAAAGCATCAATTTCCTTTTGAACTGTGTTGTCTATCTCGCTTACTATAGCCTCAAACTTATCAAACTTTTTTAGTTTAAGAAGGTGATTAGGTTTAAGATAATTGTTCCAAATAGCATCTTGGTTACTACCCAATGCAGAAACCGACGACATACTCATTATAGATATTTGACACTTCATGTTTTAAAGAAATTTACGGCAAATATAGTTTATTGATGTTTATATAGATGGTTAAAATCAGGGAATTGTGTTTTTGATCATTACACTGAGTAGATCTCAGTTTGATTACACAGCATTAAACAATAAGAATACTTAAAAAATCAATATCATGAATATTTTCTATAGTCTAAAAAACATACTACTATCTATTGCAACTCAACAATTATTATATTAGTTTTGCCAAATGATACAGATAGGGGAAAGCATTATATCGGAGGATATTATAGAGAAGGATTTTGTGTGCAACTTGAACTCTTGCAAAGGAATATGTTGTGTAGAAGGAGATGCAGGAG
Source organism: Flavobacteriaceae bacterium (assembly GCA_013215105.1). GTDB lineage: Bacteria > Bacteroidota > Bacteroidia > Flavobacteriales > Flavobacteriaceae > DT-33. Next base: position 2,681 of record JABSPL010000158.1, on the reverse strand, counting down.
CTCCTCTGATGGAAGATGAATTGGCTATAATAGACAAATATTACCCTATAGTAAAGCCTTTTTTGCGTAAAGAAGGAATAGAAGCTATAGAAAATAACGGTAAATACATACTTAACGAAGACAATGACTATGAGGCTACGATGGTCAATGGCAAAGAATGTGCTTATGTAATATTCAAGGATAACGGCATGACTCTTTGTGCCTTTGAAGATGCCTACAACAAAGGACTTACTACTTGGAAAAAACCAGTTTCTTGTCATTTGTATCCTATAAGAGTAGAACATTACAAAAGTTTTTCGGCAGTAAACTACGACAAATGGGATATCTGCGACGATGCTTGCTCGCTAGGAAAAGAACTGCAAGTACCTGTTTACAAATTTGTAAAAGAAGCCTTAGTTCGTAAGTTTGGAGAGGTTTGGTATAGCGAACTGGAAACTGTTGCTGAGCAAATGAAAAAATAAAGTAATTGTAATATTATAAAAAGGGATTAAACACTATTGTTTAATCCCTTTTTATGGTTAGAGAACACTACAACTAACAATAGTCTATTTGAATATAACGACATCATTATTGTTTTATTGAATTCACTTATATATTTATCTATATCCATAGGTATTCGCTATATCTTTTGATTAATATTAAATTTAATGATTCGTATGTTGTCTTACAAGGTTTTGAGTTTTTATTTTGAGATATTACGAAATCGGGGATATGTTGTATATAAGAAATACGTATATTCGCATTGTTATGCTCAATTAAAATGCAGATTAAAACTCGAAAATATACTCCGGAAGAAGTTCTTACTGTTTTGAAAGAGCAGCATAGACTTTGTGCTGAATTAAATATGGGTGACCCTGATATGGTTATTTCTGGTGATATGCTTGTTGTTGATTGGAGAGACGCTTCAGACCTTAAAAAATGGACTGGACTTTATGAATATCTAAATGAAGGGTGGAAAGTTGATATCTCGAAAAAAGAATGGCAAGAAGTTTTTGAACCCCAAACTGAAAAAAAATTAATCGGACTCTGTAGCCTAATAGCAAAATATGCTGATAAAGTAGAATTTGGACCACAAAATATAATGGGGCAAGAATGCCTTTCAGCAGGTCTATTCCTTGGAATCAAAAACGGTTTGAAAATACGTGGTATAGATGTAAATAATTTAAAACCCTCTTCGGAAATTAAACCGTACTTATCAGAATATCCATCAGAAGTACTTGAAGAATTGACCCAAAGTGGAATTTCAGTTGTAGACAAAATTGATTTAAGTAAAAGAAAAAAAACTAAGACATCTTTACTTCAAAAACTAAATATTTTTGACCGCTATCATCACGACATCTATTTTAGCAACATTTGCACCTTTCGAGACTTTATAGAAAAAATGATTGAAAAAGAAAAAGAGCATAACAAAACCTACAATACGTAATACCCAATTACAAAAACATCAATATTGAACGAAAAGAAATGAAAGAGCAAGAAGTAAAATATGAAGAAAGACTAGTTGCTTTTATTGATATACTTGGGTTTAAAGAAATAGTTAAGCAATCTGAAAAAGAGCCTTCAAAAGTAGAATTACTTTATTCAGTTCTGAACTACTTAAAAAATTGGGAAATCTCTAAAAGTTGGGATTTGAAATTAGTTGAAATTGAAGAAGATGCTCAGAAAAGAGGTGTAGAAAATTTTGATATTAGAGGAAAAACAAATAGCACATCATTTTCAGATAGTATTGTTGTTTCGGTAAAAGTGGATAACAACGTAAACGAAATGGCCTCTACACTAATTGTCAATTTAGATAACATTTTAAACTTCTTCGTAAACAGAAATACTAATGTAAATGCGAGTCATTCAACTCTAAAATAAAACTATTAAAATATAACCTAAGAGGGGTTACAGATACTAAGTTTTTCCTATTCAGATTGTATCAATTATTTACTTAAATCCCCAACTAAATGATGTGAGCCAAAAAAAATTACTTTCTATACTTTGGTTGAAACCTAATAGGCAGAGTGTATACCTTAGTAGTACCTCCTTTAGTTTCTCCTATCTCAGCATTCTTAAATTCTAACTTCTTTTTAAGGTAATCCCTTAAAACTTCATCTTATTACAATTCATTTTCAAGATGACGATTTCACCTTCATCATTTAATACAAAAGACACTCTTGTGAGTATTTCTTTTTCTATTGATAGATCACAATTACATAAGGCTCTTATCACCTCTTCACTTATTTTTAATTTAGCAGCCTCTACAGGGTCAGTTCTTTTTTCTAAAATACCCGTAAAACTAAAACTAAAAATAATTATTAATGTTAAAATAACTCTTTTCATAATTCGTGTTTTTATGGTTAATACCTTAATGACGCCAAATACAATGTACTGTTACATAGTAAATTACCCTTTAACTTGTATTTAACGTAGTTTTATAAAAAACCTCTATATTGAGTCTTTTCTAAGAAAATATCATAAAATTATTGTTCTATTAAACAGTTATATACTAACGTTCTTTTATTTTAATTAATTCACCTCAAAAAGCTTCAATATGTTAATTTACATACTACTAAAAAAAAATCTATGTGATTTATTATCTATATATCGGTTTATATAATCTCTTCGAATTTATTAATAATATTGATGTTTTATCGCTTCTAGTCTTTTTTATCCAGTTAGTTCATTAATATATTACA
>JABSPL010000157.1 GCA_013215105.1 Flavobacteriaceae bacterium | reverse complement strand
TGCAAATTTAAACTTTTATTTAAAATAACTAAAAGTCTCTCCGTTTTTTATCTTCAATAAAGAATTATAGATTAGTTCTATAACATTTTCTACATCATCTTTATGTACCATTTCGACAGTAGTATGCATATATCTTAGTGGCAATGAAATAAGAGCCGAAGCAACACCTCCATTACTGTAAGCAAAAGCATCAGTATCAGTACCAGTAGCTCTCGAAGAAGCTAACCTCTGAAAAGGTATTTCATTTTCGTTTGCAGTCTCTATTATCATCTTTCTAAGGTTGTTTTGTATAGCCGGAGCGTAACTAATAACAGGACCTTTACCTGATTCTAAATGACCTTCTTTTTTCTTATCGATCATAGGAGTGGTAGTGTCGTGACATACATCTGTCACTATAGCTACGTCTGGTTTCAATCTTTGAGTTATCATTTCGGCACCTCTAAGACCTATTTCTTCTTGAACAGAATTGACTATATAAAGACCGAAATCTAATTCTTGCCCTCTTTCTTTTAACAATCTAGCTACTTCGGCTATCATGAAACCACCCATTCTGTTGTCTAAAGCTCTACATACAAAATGATTTTTATTCAATATAAAAAACTCATCTGGATAAGTAATAACACAGCCAACATGTACTCCCAAAGCTTCCACTTCTTCTTTTTTGCGACATCCTACATCTATAGTTATATTTTCTATTTTAGGAGTATCTTCTTTAGCACCACCTCTACGAGTATGAATCGCTGGCCAACCAAACACACCTTCGACTATACCATTATCGGTATGTATATTCACTCTTTTAGAAGGAGCTATCATATGATCACTTCCTCCATTTCTTATTACATATATCAAGCCTTCATCGCTTATATAGTTAACATACCAAGATATTTCATCGGCATGGCCTTCTATAACAACTTTGAATTTGGCATCAGGGTTTATTACCCCTACTGCTGTTCCATAAGTATCTGTTATGAATTCGTCTACATAAGGTTTAAGATAATTCATCCATATTTTTTGCCCTTCTGCTTCGTAACCTGTAGGAGATGCATTATTCAAATATTCTCTTAAAAAATCTATAGATTTTTCGTTTAAAATTTTGTAATCGCTCATTTCTTTTTCTTTTTAATGTTTTTAATATCTATTTTAACTTTATCTATATCTTCAAGCCTTGCTTTAAGAAAATCTCTTTGCAAAATATCCTCTATCATAATATCTTCAGCCACCTCTTTAGGCTTATACTCTGTTTTTAAGGATAACCTAAAAACAACGGCAGTAGTCTGATACCAAAAAGCTCTCCATTTACTTCTTAAACTTTTCACCAAATCGTAAGTAGTATGCCCAGTATGCCTGTGTATCAGTTTTATCAATATTCTTCCTTCGGTTCTTGTTAGCTTTTTGAGTTTAGGCTCGAAATCTTCTTTCAAAAACTTCTGAATTTTCTTAATATGCCTTTTTTTATCTCTTGACCTTTTTATAGTATCTAGTTCGTCGTTTAGCTTGGTTAAATTCTCTGCTACCAATACCGAATATGGATATGCCCTTCTAACTTTCATCCTGAACCAACGATAATGATTCCTTTCTTCTATAGACTTAAATTTTATCTTACCCAACAATTTAACTTCCTCCAACTTTATTGTATCGGATGATTTGTCAGTTACTGAGCTCTCTTGTGCATTAGACAAAAAAGAAAATATAAAACATAAAGCTATTAAACCCCTATTCATTGTGTTATTAAATTTTAAAATGTAAAAATACAATTTTAACTGCTATTTGAGACAAATTATAAATATTCCGAAAAACCTTAAAAACAAAAGTTCAAAAACCTATATATCAGTATCATAAATAAATAAATAGATTAGAACAACTTTAAAAGTACTAAGGAATTTTAATTGGTTTTAATAAAAAAAGACTTATTTTTGCGAGTTGAAAAAATCAAACAAACATTATGACCGAATTATTCAAGAAAATAGCTCCAAACTCTAAGGATGACTTTTTCGCAGGAATCACAGTATCACTAGCTATGATTCCCGAAGTAGTAGCTTTTGCATTTGTAGCAAATATAGACCCTTTGGTAGCACTTACCGGAGCCTTTATAGTAGGATTAATAACAGCAGTGTTCGGAGGAAGACCTGGTTTAATCTCAGGAGCAGCAGGTGCCGTAGCAGTTATTTTTGTAAATATGATACAACAAGGTCACGTAAAAGGACTAGAAATGGAAATACCCGTAGAAAATATGGGATATTACTATCTTTTGGGAACTGTAATACTAATGGGGCTAATACAAGTAGTAGCTGGTATATTCAAACTAGGTAAATTCATAAGACTTATCCCCCACTCAGTAATGATGGGATTTGTAAACGGACTTGCTATTGTTATATTTATAGCACAACTAGGTATGTTCACTAAAAATGAAAAGGACTTTTACGGTAACAATAAAATAAATACCCAAGCGACAGAGCAAGCCTATTTTATAAAAGACAATACTGCGTTTGACTACAAAACCAAATCGCCTATATATAAAGTCTATCAAGAAAAATTATTAAACCTAAACACAGGAATGATAGATTTTGAAATACACGACGGGCAAGTATTCAAGTTTGACGACAAAAGCGTATTGTTCGAAATATCCGAAAACAAGATATATAATATAAAACAAAAAGGAACTGCTTCTATTTTATTAGAAAATGAAAGGTTATTACCTATGGCTGGTTTAGTATTACTTACCATGTTAATAATATTTTTCTTACCTAAGCTAACCAAGAAAATACCATCGGCACTTACGGCTATATTAGTTATAACTATCTTGGTTATATTTTTCGGAATTGACGTACCAACAGTAGGTTCTTATATAATAGAAGGAGGAGGAAAAGGATTAAAAGGTCATTTCCCGACACCTAACAGCGAATTATGGAGCTTATTACCTTTCAATATGGAGACTTTAGCTTTCATATTTCCTTATGCATTTTTGGCTGCTTCGGTAGGGCTTATAGAAACTCTTATGACTATGAGTTTGGTCGATGATATAACCGAAACTAGAGGTAATGGAAACAAAGAATCGATAGCACAAGGTGCCGGAAATATAGTAAGTGGTCTTTTTGGAGGTACTGCTGGTTGTGGTATGATAGGTCAGACTATGATAAACATGAATTCGAGAGGTAGAGGTAGATTCTCAGGAATAGTTACCGCACTTACCCTGTTATCGTTCATATTGTTTGCTGACCAATATATAGAACAAGTGCCTATCGCTGCATTAGTAGGGGTTATGTTTATGATGGTTATAGAAACTTTTGCTTGGTCTAGTTTCAGAATAATAAGAAAAATACCTATATCTGATGCTGTTGTATTAATATTAGTTTCTGTTATCACTGTGATATTTGATTTGGCTATAGCCGTGTTTATAGGTGTTATAATTTCTGCATTGGTATTTTCGTGGCAAAACGCTAAGAGAATTAGAGCTAGAAAAAGAGTAAAAGAAGACGGAACTAAAGTATATGAAATATGGGGCCCTTTGTTTTTTGGTTCTATATCGGCTTTTAACGAAAAGTTTGATGTAAAAAATGATCCTAGTAAAATAGAAATAGACTTTATAGAATCGAGAGTAAGTGATCATTCGGGGCTGGAGGCTATAAATAATATAGTTGATAAGTATAAAAAGCAAAACAAAACTGTTCATTTGACTCATTTGAGTTCGGAATGTAAGGAATTATTATACAAAGCTGACCCTGATTTTATCAATATCATAATAGAGGATATAGATGATCCTCGTTATCATATAGTCGCTAATCCAGAATCTTTTAATTAGAGTTGGTTTACACTAAAAATAATCACAAAAAAATGTAAAAAACGATGGTAAATGTAAGTTATGCAATTAAAATATTTATATTTGCCTATTATAATTTTATTATTAAAAAATAACATTTATGGAGTCTAAAATAAATGCTTTTATGGATTACGTAAAAGCCTATAATGGTGGTCAAACTGAATTTTTACAAGCAGTTCACGAAGTAGCAGAAACGGTAATACCTTTTATAGAGGAAAACCCTAAATATCAAGGAAAAAAATTATTAGAACGTATGGTAGAGCCAGAGCGTACTATTATATTTAGAGTTCCTTGGACTGATGATTCTGGAGAAATACATGTAAACAGAGGATTTAGAGTAGAATTTAATTCTGCAATAGGACCATATAAAGGTGGTTTACGTTTTCATCCTTCGGTAAACCTTAGTATATTGAAATTTTTAGGTTTCGAGCAAGTTTTCAAAAACTCTCTTACTACTTTGCCAATGGGTGGAGGAAAAGGTGGTTCTAACTTCGATCCTAAAGGAAAATCTGACGCTGAAGTTATGCGTTTTTGTCAGTCGTTTATGAACGAACTACAAAGACATATAGGTGCTAATACTGATATCCCTGCTGGAGACATAGGTGTTGGTGGTAGAGAAATAGGATATATGTTTGGACAGTACAAGAAAATAAGAAACGAGTTTACAGGTATACTTACTGGTAAAGGAATGTCTTATGGAGGTTCTTTGGTAAGACCTGAGGCTACTGGATATGGTACTGTTTATTTTGCTCAGAACATGTTGAATGTAAAAAACGATTCTTTCGAAGGAAAAGTTGTTACTATATCGGGTTCTGGTAACGTGGCTCAGTATGCTTGTGAAAAAGCTACTCAATTAGGTGCTAAAGTTGTTACTTTGTCTGACTCTAAAGGTTATATATATGACGCAGATGGTATAGATGCTGAGAAATTGGCTTATATCATGGAAATAAAAAACGTAAGAAGAGGTAGAGTTTCTGAATATGTTGAAAAATATCCTAATGCTAAGTTTGTAGCAGGGGAACGTCCATGGTCAGTAAAGTGTGATATAGCTTTACCATGTGCTACTCAAAACGAATTGGAAGTAGAAGACGCTAAGAAATTGGTTGCAAACGGAGTAATTACCGTAGCAGAAGGTGCTAATATGCCTACTACTCCTAAAGCGATAATAGTATTGCAAGATGCTAATGTATTGTTCGCTCCAGGTAAAGCTTCTAACGCTGGTGGTGTTGCTACTTCAGGGCTTGAGATGTCTCAAAACTCTTTACGTTACAACTGGACCAGAGAAGAAGTTGACAATAAATTGAAGCAAATAATGAAGGATATACATACTTCTTGTAAGGACTACGGTACTCAAGCAGATGGAAGTATAGACTACGTAAAAGGTGCTAACGTTGCAGGTTTCGTAAAAGTTGCCGATGCTATGCTAGACCAAGGTGTAGTGTAATATAACTTTTATAAAGTAATTATAAAAAGGAGTAAACATACAAAATGTTTACTCCTTTTTTTTTGATATATATATAATTATATCTTTTTAGTTTCTTGTTATTTAAAAAACACCTTTTACCATTTGTAATTGGTTTTACTTAGTTTTTAGTAGGTAAAATTCAATCTTATTTCTAATCATATTATGTTTTTATAAGTAATAATCCTCCTTCTTTTACTTTTTACCATCGCTGAAAAAGAACCAAAAAATCTAGTCCAATTAAAAAACAGTCTGTATTTCTATCACTTATTAAACTAAAAAGTAAACTCACTCCGTTCAGACAACTACTTTTATTAACGTTTAATAAGCAATGAAATACTACGAGTATTTTTTGAAGGACATTGCTTACTAATGGAGTTTTGTTTTTGAAGAAATATCTTTAATTTATTATTTAGAAATACATCATAAAATTACCTTTCCTTATTAGGATAATATATCTAAACAGATAAGCCTCTCAAATAATGGTAGAACCATTATTATAAATCTATCGACATAAAACTATTGATTGAGGATCTGTTGGTCTAGTCCCCTATTAATCGGACAAAATTCTTTTTCTTTTCAAATATAGTGAAAATATCACTAAATTAGCTATCGCAAGACGCTTCCAAAGGTGATTTTTGAACCGATGGTTGCATTTCAGGGTCTCTATGACC
>JABSPL010000156.1 GCA_013215105.1 Flavobacteriaceae bacterium | reverse complement strand
GGTCATAGAGACCCTGAAATGCAACCATCGGTTCAAAAATCACCTTTGGAAGCGTCTTGCGATAGCTAATTTAGTGATATTTTCACTATATTTGAAAAGAAAAAGAATTTTGTCCGATTAATAGGGGACTAGACCATTAGCCATAATAAATTCCTTCTTAGTTTTTATTTTTTCCGAAGAATTATTGCATGATACAAGGAGTAATGTCAAAAATATGTATAGTAATATATTTCTCATATTATTTTTCTAACAGAGCACCTGTAGCTTCAAAGGCATAAGTGATTTTTGATTCTGTTATTTTTTCTATTTCTTCTTTAGTTTTACCAGCATCTTCTGCATAGTGTTTCAGTTCTGAAACAGAAATTTCGGTAATATAAGCTTTACCTTCTACTATTACATCACCTGTAGCATTTAGAGGCATAAAAAAACCATAATCTTTAAAACGAACCATTGCTTCATTATTATTACCTAGGTCTAATTTCATCCAGCAACCTTTTTTGGCACAAACGCTATTTATTTTAGCAGACATTTTAACACTAATAGTGTCATTATTTTTCATATTATCGTATTTATTTTTCATTTCAGAAAATGAGATAACATTATCATTATTTATTTTTTCTCCGAAAGATAAATATTCTACATTTTTTTTTACAATTTCTTTGGTATTCTTTTTAGGATTGTTTTTACAAGATAATACTAAAGATATCATCAAAATTAAAATTAGACTTTTTTTCATGTTTTATATTTTAAATTATACAAAAACAAAGGTAAATATATTAATAGAATTATACCTTTTAGATTTATTTTATTTAGAATTATTCTATATTAGTTATTAACTTAAATATAAACAACTTAATAATGATTAATTAATACAATACCCCCACTAACAAGTATTAATGAGGGTATTTACAATCTAAAAATAACGTTTTATAGAAATTAATAAGTTTTAGTCATATCCTCGTCTACAACTATAATAAAATCGGCTTTATTTAAAAATTCTTTTTCTAATTTTTTAATATTTTTTTGTTCTACTAAACTAATTGTAACTCTAGTTTTATTAGGCGATAATATATTTAGGTACCAGTTAATTCCCTCATAAAAGTCAGAGTGATAAGCACCATTATAATGTACAAATACGGTATTTTCTTTTATATTTTCATTAATAAAGTAAGCCATTGTAGCATCTTTTAAAGCTTGAGCTTTAGGTAAATTATCACCTCCATGTCCTCCCATCATAGCTTTCATCTTTACATATCCTGGTAAAGACGCATCGTAGGCTATAGGTAGAGGAGCAATCCAACTTTTCTGTATATTGCTAAGAGTATCTAAACTTTCAAAACCACCTCTAAAAACCTTACTAGCAAAACGACGAGGCGTATTTGTAGCTACTATTTTAAAATTGTTTTCTTTAGCAAAATCTACTAGTGGTTTGTAATCTGTCTTATAATTATTCCATAGTCTAGCCAAGCTATCTAGACCAATTTGATCTATTTTATCGGTTCCATACATATCTACTTCATTTTGATTATCGGCTTCTAACATTTCGAATCCTAAAACTAATTCAGATTTAAGACTTAGATCTTTAGTTAATTCTATTTGCAACCAATGAGCAATTGCATTGTTGTGCAGCTCTCCAAATAGAACAATATCTGTTTTAGATGACGTTTTAAGCATTTTTTTATAAGATACTTTTTTACCTTTGTCATTAAAAATTTGGTATGGTGATTTTTTTTGTGCCGTTAGGCTAAAAGTAAATAGGATAAATAGTACTATAATATTTTTCATGTGTTTAAAATTATACGATTAGGTTTTTCATTATTTATCAAATAGTTCATCTATAGATTAAATAATAAAAACCTGTAAAGGTAATAAAAGTAATCAAAAACAAGATTTTATTAAATATTAATTAGTTAAAAAATAATTGGTAGTAATATTAATAAAACACTATATATTACAAATATCATTATTTAAACTAAAAAATGTAACAATTTACAATATCCACTGTCTTTATTATTGAAATTTAAAATACAAACAATGAGGAAAGTAATTTTATTAAGTATGTTATCAGCAATATTTTATTGCTGCGACTCAAAGCAAAAAAACAGTTTAACATTAGGTACAGAGGAGATATATTCTGAGTTTGACCCTAATATTTTTATAGGTAAGCATAAAGCAAAAGCTATGATATTAGGTGTTTTTCATTTTAGTAATCCAGGTTTAGATAGCTATAAAGAAAAGTATACAGTTGATATACTTTCTGACAAAAGACAAGCTGAGATAAAGGTATTATTAGATAAGTTAAAAGAATTTAAACCTACAAAAATTTTAATAGAAGGTTTGAGGATAGAATATGATAGTATATATAATTCTATGTATAATAATTATTTGAAAGGTGAGTTTGATATTAGTAATAGAAGTAACGAAAATTATCAGTTAGGTTTTAGGTTAGCTAAGGAATTAGGTCACGACAGGATATATGCTTCTGATGTTAAAAGTGGAAGATGGATAGGAGAAAAAATAGACTGGGATAATTACGATGCTGATACTTACACAAAATCATTAGGTCAGTATAAAAAGGCAAACAGGTATGATTATAATAAAGGTAGTATGCTTAGTGATTCATTAAAAACAGTACGTACTTTAACTCAATATTTATATATGGAAAACCAACCTAGTCACAGTTTAAAATCGCATCAACAATATTTAACAATGACTATAGAGGGAGCTGGAGATTTATTTATAGGAGCTGATTCGGTAGCTAGATGGTATAAACGTAATATTAGAATATCTGCTAATGTTTATGATATTACTGATTTTGATAAAGAAGATAGAATATTAATGATTTACGGTGCGGGTCATGTATGGCAATTAAGACAATTTTTTACAGATTCTCCTGATTTTGATTATGTAGAGGTGAATGATTATTTGGGTAAATAATATAATGTTACAAAAATTTAATATAATAATATCTAAAAGACATTATTATATGGTCGTTGTATTTATTTCAATCATTATTACATAAAATTATTATTACATATCATCGTCAACAATAATAAAATCGGCTTTACCTATATATTCTTTTATTCTACTAAACTTATAGTAATTATATTTTTATTTAAATACCAGTTAATACCTTAATAACAATATGAATTATAAGAACCTTTATAATGTATAAAAACAGTATTTTCTTTTATATTAGACTATAGATTTTAAAATTATTCTACAATTTCAAAATGAACCATGTCCCAGCCATTAAAATTTTTACTCCCAAAAGTACCACGCCATCTTATATTAATATCTCTTTTCGCTGCTAATCCCATTACCAAACCAGCAATCATAGATAAATAAACTTTATCCCAACTTGCCTTTCCGTTAATATAAGCAAATACATCAATAGCCTTTCCAGTTTGATGACGGCTTTTGACTTTATAACCATCACAATTAGTAATTCTCTTTCCATTATTGTCTTTTTTATTATATAATTTTTTTATTCTTTTTCAGTTCTATAACCTCCAAGTGAAGGAATACCAAAATCAATTGGAGATATTTCTAATGAATCTAATATTATTTTTTTGCAATTTCTCATCAACTGTACTCAGCACTCCCATTGATCTTTCACTTAATTTAAATCCCATATTTTTTTTTAAAAAAAATTTTTAGACTATAAAGTTAATAATATCATACTTTATAAAATTGTATATTATATACAATTCACTCTTCATATTTTATTATTATTTAATACTATTTCTAAAATAAATAGTTATGCTTTAATCTATTAATTTTAGTAATTTTGTCAAAAAAAACAAACGTATAAATGATTGATTACAATTACGAAATAGAGTTTAAATTAGAAGATGAAAATAAATTAAGTAACTGGATAAAGACTTGTATAAATAGCAATAATAAAATACAGGGTGATTTATCTTATATATTTTGTAATGATGAGTATTTAATAAAAATAAATAAAGAATATTTAGATCACGATACTTATACTGATATAATAAGTTTTGATTATTGTGAAGATAATATAGTTTCTGGAGATATTTTTATTTCTATAGAAAGAGTAAAAGAAAACGCAAATAAGTATAAAAAGTCTTTTGAAGATGAATTACACAGAGTAATGATACATGGTGTACTTCATTATTTAGGATATAAAGACAAGAGTGATAAAGAAAAGACAGAAATGAGAAACGAAGAAGATAATTGTTTAAAACAATTAAAATAAATATAATTATGAATTTATTTAAAGACACATACGATGTAATAGTTGTAGGAGGAGGACATGCAGGAAGTGAAGCAGCATCGGCAGCTGCAAATTTAGGATCTAAGACACTTCTTATAACTATGAATTTGCAAAACATAGCTCAGATGAGTTGTAACCCAGCAATGGGAGGAATTGCAAAAGGACAAATAGTAAGAGAAATAGATGCATTAGGAGGATATAGCGGTATCATAACTGACAAGTCTGCTATACAATTTAAGATGCTAAACATATCGAAAGGACCTGCTATGTGGAGTCCTAGAGCACAAAGTGACAGAATGCGTTTTGCAGAAGAGTGGAGAATGCAAATGGAATCTTTAGAAAACCTAGATATGTATCAAGATATGGTATCTGGTTTAGTTATAGAAAACGAAAAAATAGTTGGAGTAAAAACTAGTTTAGGAATAACTATAAAAGCAAAATCGGTAATAATAACAGCAGGAACTTTCCTAAATGGATTAATACATATAGGAGAAAAAACATTTGGAGGAGGAAGAGCAGGAGAAAGATCGGCTATAGGTATAACCGAAGATTTGGTTAAATTAGGTTTTGAGGCAGGTAGAATGAAAACAGGAACTCCTCCAAGAGTAGATTCTCGTTCATTAGACTTTAGTAAAATGATAGAACAACCTGGAGATACAAACCCTAGTAAATTTTCTTTTAGTGATAGCACTAAACCATTGACTAAACAAATGTCTTGTCATATGACATACACTTCGTTGGATGTTCATGATATATTGAGAGAAGGATTTGACAGATCTCCTATGTTTAATGGAAGAATACAAAGTACAGGGCCTAGATATTGTCCTTCTATAGAAGATAAAATAGATAGATTTGCTAGTAAAGAAAGACATCAGATGTTTATAGAACCCGAAGGATGGAATACTAACGAAATATATGTAAACGGATTTTCTACATCGTTACCCGAAGACATCCAAGATAAAGCATTGAGACAAGTAGCAGGATTTAAAAACGTAAAATTCTTACGTTTCGGGTATGCTATAGAATATGATTTCTTCCCTCCTACTCAACTAAAGCACACATTAGAAACCAAAAAAGTAGAAGGATTATATTTTGCAGGACAGATAAACGGAACTACAGGTTATGAAGAGGCCGCAGCACAAGGTTTAATGGCAGGAATAAATGCTTCCTTAAAATTAAAAGAAGAAAAAGAATTTATATTAAAAAGAAACGAAGCTTATATTGGTGTATTAATAGATGATCTTATAACAAAAGGAACAGAAGAACCATACAGAATGTTCACTTCAAGAGCAGAATACAGAACTCTTTTAAGACAAGATAATGCAGATATTAGACTTACCGAAAAAGGATTTAATATAGGTTTAGCTAAAAAGGAAAATTTAGATAAAGTAAATAACAAACAAACAAAGACTGCTAGTTTCCTTAAAAGACTAAAAGAAATAAGTGTAAAGCCCGATGAGATAAATCCTATTTTAGAAGAAAAAGGTACAGCTACTATAAAGCAATCTATGAAACTTTATAAAATAGCAGCAAGACCTCAGGTAGATTTCAAAGATCTTAAAAAACTAAAAGAAGTATCTAAATACATAGAAGAACAAAATATAGATAGAGATATAGAAGAGCAAACAGCTATAGAAATAAAATATTCTGGATATATAAACAAAGAAAAGAACAACGCTGATAAACTAACAAGACTAGAAAATGTTATGATTCCTGATAGTTTCGATTATAACAAAGTAAAATCATTAAGCTACGAAGCTAGAGAAAAACTAGAAAAAATAAAACCTATAAACATATCACAAGCTAGTAGAATAAGCGGAGTATCTCCTAGTGATATATCTATTTTATTAGTTTATATGGGTCGATAATACAATTACAAACCTTTTATAAAAAACTAGTTCCACGTGGAACTAGTTTTTTTTTATGAATTTAATTACCAAAAGTTAAAAAATATTCTTTAACAAAGCATTTACAAACCGTCTAAATCACCAGTAAAAAACACTCAACGAGTAAGTAAATAGTTATTAATTTTCTATTCACCCTCTCATACCTTCTTACATACGGTTACATACAGAGCGGTTCCTTAATTCTTAGATAATAATCCATAAAAAAAAGATAAGCTAAAAATCTAAGATTATCACTTATCAATATCCCACTCAAAACTGAACTATTATATCTATTCCAACAACCTTTTTTTGTATTTACATATTCAAATTTTATATAATGGAAGACTAAGTTTAACAAGTTACTAAAGCTATTTATCACTCGTTTCCATTGTTTCCAAACCACCATTAGTAATCATCGGAGACACCTTTAATATATACCAAGAAGTAATTTTCTTATATTTACAAGTCTATAATAATTAAACCAGCCACGTACAAATACTTTAAAAACCTCTTTTAGTATTGTATTTAATTCACTTATCTATTATTTTTAATAAGAATTTATAAACCTCCAGCATCTGTTTATCTCAACCATTACTACGTGAAGTTAATAATTTTACTAGTTCCCTCATTTTGATAATACTTATAGAGTTACTCTAAATATACATTCTCATTTATTTATATAAAATAAACACCCTATAAATTAGATTCAACCAACGTAAGTTACTTTAACCTTTTCTGTATTAACTTGCAAATACAACTTTATTTAATACAACTTGTAATACTCGTTTAAACTCAATAAGTACTGCGTTTACTTTTAGTAAAAACAACCATATCATCTACGTATATAACGAATCTATACCCTCGTTATTTTAATTCTTTACCCAATTTATTAAACATAATATTACCCAACAATAGATTCAAAGACATTCCTTAAAATACTCTTTCTCCTATTTATTTAAATTTATTACTAGTAAAAAACTCCTACTAATAAATACTTATCAATAAGAAATACAACTCTCCTACCCTTAATAGTTTTTGATAATACCCCTATCAGTTCACTTTAATTAATCTTATCTGAAAACTTTTCTAAATACATATATACACAATATTTACAATCGTCTTCAATATTATATTTACATTTTATTACTCCTAGATATGTGCTACTTTTAATCTAAATTCAAAACTATTATCAGAAAATTATCACTCATAAATAGGTGACAATATATACATAATAGATTACAATATTACTCGACCTACAACTATTGGAACTTCCAGCAACCTTTTATTATTATTATTATACTTAGGTCTTCCTACCCTACAAACTAAATTTAGACGATATTCACCATCCAATATAGAATCTATTAATTCTAATTTATTTAAGACAATATAATCTTTTAACGACTCAACTCTTATACTATCAACTTAGCTTACTCCTCTGTCTGACTTTAGATTTTCACAAGCCAAATTAAGATTATATAAGATAAAACTCACTCTAGTAATCCATATTTCTTTAAATTTTGATTTATAATATTATTTTCAGTTTCCCTAATAAAAGTACAACTCTAAATAGCTTTCAAGTTATATTTTATCCTTCTCTCGGTATTTATCTAACTATATTTATCACTATCCTTCTTTTATTCGACACCATTCATTTATTCTCATTTATTAATATTCAATACTTCCTTATATAATTATTATACAAATACCACGACATAGACTTAATATCTCAATAAATATTTTTATTAAACACAAATAACTTAGCTTTACTAATTCCTTTAAAACCTTCCATGGTAAGATTATTAAATTCACTCCATACAACCGCAGCATTCACACCTAGATATTCTGTATAATACATATAACTTTGTTTAATACAATAAACTCACCTACACCTAGTATACCAATAATGTTAGTATTTCTCAGTTCGTAAATAAACCTAAGACCCCCTTCATATCCCACCTCACAATAACTATTATTACTTTCAAATAATAGTTAAAAACTACAATACCCTATAATAAACTTACACACCTATTTAATAAGCATTCACGACACACCTAAAAAAAACTTATCAATAACCTTGTTATTAATAAGTTTTTTTTTATTTATTCTCTCTATAATATTTATAATATATCTTTTCAGTTAAATGTTTTATATATTCAATTTTCAATTATCCTAGATCCAATTAACCCCAAACAGAATTCAATATTCCTTTATAATAGTCAAAATATTTATTTTTTCTTATTACACAGCACTACTATCCTTTTCATCTACT
>JABSPL010000155.1 GCA_013215105.1 Flavobacteriaceae bacterium | reverse complement strand
TAAAGGGTCAATTATTCTAATTTATAATTTTATAAACCTATCAAACACCAATTTAATTCTTACTATATGATATTTTTTTATTTTCAATTCTGTTATTAATTAATAAGATGTGACTTTCAATTTTATTTTAATCATATTTTATATATTTATAGCTTCTAGAACTATAAAAAACTTATTTTTGCGAGGTATTAATATTTTTATAAAAATAATCTTGTATGAAACAATTATCTGACAGAATAAATAATTTACCAGTATCTCAGACCTTAGCAATGTCGGCTAAAGCGAGAGAATTAAAAGAACAAGGTAAAGACATTATTAGCTTAAGTATAGGAGAACCTGACTTTAACACTCCTGAATTCATCAAAAAAGCAGCTATACAAGCTATAGAAGATAATTATAATTCTTATACTCCTGTAGACGGATATAAAGACTTGAAGCAAGCAATAAGTAGAAAATTTAAAAGAGATAATAATCTTAATTACGATTTGGATCAAATAGTTGTCTCTACAGGAGCAAAACAGTCTATAGCCAATATAGCTATGGTTTTGCTAAACCCTGGAGACGAAATATTACTACCTGCTCCGTACTGGGTTAGTTATTCGGCAATAGCTATTTTGGCAGAAGCTAAATTTATAGAAATACCTACAAGTATCAGGAGTGACTTTAAGATAACTCCAAAGCAACTAGAAGACTCTATAACTCCAAAAACAAAAATGATATTTTTTAACTCGCCTAACAACCCAAGTGGTTCGGTATATAGCGAGCAAGAATATAGAGAATTGGCTAAAGTTTTAGAAAAACATCCTAATATTTATATTTTATCGGACGAAATATACGAGCATATAAACTATGGTGTTACTCATTTTAGTTTTGCTAGCATAGAAAGTATGTATGAACGTACTATAACAGTTAACGGTGTGGCAAAAGCATTTGCCATGACAGGTTGGAGAATAGGTTATATAGGAGGACCAGCTTGGATAGCCAAAGCTTGTAACAAAATGCAAGGTCAGATAACTTCAGGAGCTAATTGTATAGCACAAAAAGCGACTATAGCTGCTTTGGACGCTCCTGTTTCGGAAATAAACTATATGGTAGAGGAATTTGAAAAAAGAAGAGATCTGGTTATAAAATTATTAGGAAATATAGAAGGTCTTGTCTTAAATATACCTAAAGGTGCTTTTTATATATTCCCTGATGTATCTTTTTATTTCGGCAAAACTATAAAAGGTAGAATCATAAACAATTCTTCCGATTTATCAATGCTATTGTTAGAAGAAGCAAATGTAGCAACTGTAAGCGGAGATGCCTTTGGAGCTAATGATTGTATACGTATTTCCTATGCTGCTTCTAAAGAAGTTCTGACCGAAGCAATATCAAGAATATCTAAAGTACTAAAATCTTAAATTATGAGTATTTTTAACAATATATTTAACAAAAATAAAGAAGAAGAAACAGATCAGTCTGGTAGTGTTTGGTTAGAATTAAACTCTATAGAAATGATTGATTCTATAAAAAACACCAAAGAAGATGAGTATTTCATCATTTTCAAACACAGCACCCGATGTAGCATTAGTAGATCGGTTTTACGTAAGTTTGAATCAAAATTGATAGGTAAAGAAATAAAAGCATATAAACTAGATTTGTTAAACTATAGAAGTCTTTCTTCTCATATAGCTGATATTTTCAGTATAGAGCATCAATCACCTCAATTAATAGTAATTAATAAAGGTGATGTTGTTTATAGTAATTCTCATTACGACATCTTAGATTTCAATTGGGAAGACAATATAAAATAAAAAAAGTTCTCATATATATATGAGAACTTTTTTTATTTTTTTTTAAAACAAGCTCTAAAACTAGATATAATCTTTATTTATTAGGGCTATGGTTTTATTTTTAACTATATTTTAATGGACTCTTTTATTTATCCATTTTATTCATAATATCAGTCATTTTATCTATAGTTAACTTCATAGAATCCATTTTTACATTACACTCTCTATATATTTTAGAGGTTTCTCTTTTTAACATTATTTCATTTCTTTTCTTCAACTCACTATACATCATATGTTTCACTTCTTTTCTTTCTTCTAGTAATCTGTATATAGCAGCTTTTTCTTTATTAAGCTCTTTTAATGAAGCTATCAATTCTTTTTGAAGATAATAAATTATTTCATAATCACTTTCAAAAAAAGATATATTCCTTTCTAGTTCTTGCTCTATTGATAGTTTTTGTTTATTCATTTTATCTTCTTACAATTTTTTTAATATATATAGTCACAAAAATCAAAATAATAAAGTTATATATTACTTTATCTCCTATAATATAAGCATTACAGTTGATAAACAAATAGAATACTATACAAAATGTTATTCTACTTTGTGCACAACAACATCTTGTTCGCTTAAATAAATCAATAGCTTTTCTTTGACTTCATACCCCATGCTTTTTAATACTTTTTCATAATTATTTATCTGGGATATATGACTTTTATTTTTATTTCCTGTTTTATAATCTATAATAACTACAGAATTATCAGTATCAAAAACCAATCTATCTGGTATTATAACTTCTAATTCACTATATATAGACCTTTCATTATATACTTTCAATCCTTTTTCATAATACGGCTTAAGTCTATCATTATTTATTATATTTAAAACCGATTCTCTTATATTATTTGTTTCTATATTTAAAGCTTTTATCTCTTTAAGTTTCAATCTTACAGCATTATCTACATCTTCTTTACTTATTATATTTTCTAATATTTCGTGAACTACACTACCGTATTTTATAGAATAATCTCTATCAATATCATCTACCTGAGTAAAACTCATATTAACATTTCTATCGGACCAATGAGAACTAAAATATTCTTTAGGTTCTATATTATTGTTATTGTTGTTAGTTTTTTTTACTGAAACTCTCTGTTTATTACCAAACTCATAATCTAAAACTTCTTCATTCCACAATTTATTTTGCTTCAAATAATCAACAAAAAGACCAGAATAATAATTAGTATTCTCTTTGTTGTCCTTATCTAACTTCAATTCACTAACTATATACAATCGCTCAACCGCTCTGGTCAAAGCCACATATAGCAAATTAAAATTATCTAATTGCATCTCATTTTGATGGTTTTCATATAATTCAGCACCTTTTCCACCTGTATCAATTATTTTTTTCTGTAGCGGTATAAGTATGTTTTCTAAAGGAGACAACTCCTTTTTATCAGATATATCTAACCAGACCTTAGGGTCTATAGCCCTAAAGATATCAAGGTCGTAAGGAGAAATAACCACAGGGAATTCCAATCCTTTAGCCTTGTGTATAGTCATTATTCTCACAGCATTTTTGTTTTCGGTAGCAACTACACTTATCTTATCTTTATGAATATCCCAATATTCTAAGAAACCTTGTAAACCTTCTTGTTTTTTACTCTGAAACTCAAATACAAAATCTAAAAACATTTGTAAATACAAATCTGATGTATCTACCAATCCAAAACTTCTTATTATATATTCTATCGATTCATAAAAAGTATATTTTTCAAATTCATTTATATCAAAGTTAAAACCATAGCTATTTAGATTATTTAATATGTCATAAAGTTCTAAATTAATGTTTTTTATAATAAAATCATGATTCTTTTTATTTTTTTTCAAAAAGCAACATATAAAGTATAAAATATTCACTATAGATTCCTTGTCATCGGGTCTATCTATAACCTTAAGAAGATCCATTACAAACCTGACTTTATTATTATTAAGTAAAAGTGTCTCCGAAGATATTATATCTACATCGTTATCTATCAAATGATTTGCAATATCTACAGCCTGTTTTTTAGTTCTACAGAGTATACATATTTCATTTCTATCATACTGGTTATCTAAATTATTTACAATACTTAAAACTTTCTCAGGAAAAGCTAAGTCTATGTCTTCATAATCTTGTTTATCGACAAACGAAAGCTGAACAAAACCTCCTTTTTTAGAGTTTTCTTTCTGATTATTTCCTATTTTATATAATTCTTCATATTTATCTACTTCCAAAAAACCAGAAATATGCTTAAAAAAACTATTAGTAAACTTTATTATTTCACTATAACTTCTGTAATTAGTATCTAAATTCTCTACTTTTTTATCTATATAAAAAGGATTATTATCCTTAGTGTCACCCTGAGAATATAACTCTATGAATTGCTCCGTTTTACCACCTCGCCATCGGTATATAGACTGTTTGGCATCTCCTACTATCATCAGGCCTCCATCTTCTTTGGATAAAGCGTTAGCTATAAGAGGAACTAAATTCTGCCATTGTAGAGTCGAAGTATCTTGCATCTCATCTATAAAAAAATACTGATATCTTTCTCCTATTTTCTCGTAGATAAAAGGTACTGGCTCATCTTTTATATTATTGTTGATTATAGAATTAAAATCAGATATCAATTGTATATTATTATCTTTTTTTATCTTGTCTATTTCTTTTTGTACACTAGAGAGTAAACTTAATGATAAAAACGATTTTCTACACAACTCATACAAAAAATACTTACCTATAACAGACTCATGATATGCTTTGCTATCACTATAAAGCTCTGATAATTCTTCCGATACAGCATCTATATCTGCTTTAATTTGAGCTGATTTACTTTTAGAATAAAAAGCATCATTCTCTATGTTTTTATTTAGTCTAGAACCTTCATATTTTATATTCTTATCTAAAAGTGTCTTGAAATTAACTAGTTTTATAAAGTATTTGGGTAAGTCCGAATAAGAAAAACTCTTATGGTCTATATCTCCTATTATGTCTAAACCAGAATTACCAAACTTGCTAAATTCTTTATTTATTTGGTCTAATTGACTTTTAAGTTCAATTCCTATTTTTTCAAAATCATCTAAAGAAACATTTTTAAGTTCCTCAACATATTTTATATTATCTTCCGAAAACAATACTGAACTAAAGTTAAACAACTCCCTTTGTACATCCCAGGCTCTATCGTCCTGTATCATATCTATAGCATAGCTAACTAGTAAATCGGTTATTTTTTTATCTACACCTATTTCAGACATCAACATATCAACAGCCTTAGCTTTTATAGTACTTACGTCTAATTCTACTTCGAAATTATTGGATAAGCCAAGGTCAAAAGCAAAACCTCTAACTAGCTTTTGAGTAAAACTATCTATAGTTATTATATTGAAACTAGAGTAATTCTTTATGATAGCATTTCTTAACTTAATAGACTTGTTATGAATATTAGGTACAGAAATACCTGTTTCTTCTGACAATAGATGTAACATGTCAGGGGTATTATTTAGTACTGATTTATCAGAAAACTCATGTAAAGTGCCTAGTATTCTCTCCTTCATTTCTTCAGAAGCCTTGTTGGTAAACGTTATAGCTAGTATGTTCTGAAAAACAAACATATTTTCCGATTTTAACAGTATTTTTAAGTATTCTTTCACCAAAGTAAAAGTCTTACCACTACCTGCTGAAGCATTATATATTTGGAAAGAAGAAGTGTTATTCATAACTATTTTTTGGCTTTATCTAAGTCTATATTGTAAAAACCTCCTTTATTTTGAGTTCTTTCTATAGAAAATTTGGTTATAAGATAACCTGTCGTTATCATATTTCTAAGCTCACATATATCTTCAGTAAGTTTAGAATTTTTATATAATATTTCGTTTTGCTTATACAAAAAACCTATCCTATCTTCTGCTATTTTTAGCATTCTATCAGACCTTACTATACCTACATAATCACTCATTATATTCTGTAAAGTCTTCCTGTCATGAGTTATAAGTACTTTTTCTTTGTTTTCGAAAGTATTATCATCGTTCCAAACAGGTATTACATCAGGTATTACTATGTTTTCAAAAACTTCTATAGTGTTTTTATAGCTATTATGCGAAAACACTATAGCTTCCAAAAGAGAATTAGAAGCCAGTCTATTAGCTCCGTGAAGCCCTGTAGAAGTACATTCTCCACAAGCGTAGAGGTTGTCAATACTAGTTCTACCATGCTCATCAGTTTTTATTCCACCACACAAATAATGATTAGCAGGTGCTACAGGTATCATATCTTTACGGATATCTATACCTATACTTTTACATTTTTCGTTTATATTAGGGAAATGATTAATAAATTCGTCGTAATCAATATGCCTACAATCCAAATACAAATAATCTTCTCCTTCTTGTTTAAGTTCGCTATCTATAGCTCTAGCCACAATATCTCTTGAAGCTAAGTCTGCCATAGGGTCATATTTACTCATAAAATATTCGTTTTTCCTATTGCAAAGCTTGGCTCCAAAACCTCTAACAGCCTCTGAAATAAGAAAAGTCACACCCTTGTTTGTGCTTTTAGTATCGTAAAGAGCTGTAGGGTGAAATTGTATAAATTCCAAATTTCTAACTACGGCTTTAGCTCTATATGCCATACCTATACCGTCACTAGTAGCTACTTTTGGGTTGGTAGTAGTTCTATAAACCTGACCGCTACCTCCCGAGGCGAGCATAGTTATTTTAGCGACAAAAGTCTTTACTGTATCCTCTTTTTTGTCAAAAACATAAGCTCCATAGCACACTACTCCTGAGTCTAAATCTGTTTTTTCTTTATAAACCTGATGCTGAGTTATGAAATCTACAGCATAATGGTTTTCTAACAATTCTATATTATTAGTAGACTCTATACAGCTAAGCAACGCTCTTTCTATCTCCCTACCTGTAATGTCTTTATAATGCAAAACCCTATGATGACTATGACCTCCTTCCATAGCTAAGTCATATTTATTTTCGTTATCCTGATCAAAAACAACTCCCCAATTTATCAATTCCTTAAGCCTTTGAGGTCCTTGTTTTACTACCATTCTAACTATAGACTCATCACAAAGACCATCTCCTGCTTTTAATGTATCAGTGACGTGTTCCTCGAAGCTGTCCTTGTCAAAATCGGAAACAGTAGCTATACCCCCTTGGGCATATTTGGTATTAGAATCGCTTCTCTCTCCTTTTGTAACTATAGTGATTTTGTGTTTAGGGTAATATTGTGCAATCTTCAGAGCATAGCTAAGTCCTGCTATACCCGAACCTATAATTAAAAAATCACTTTTATTGATATTACTCATTTATGTTGTGTTTTGTAAGAAGACTAACAACTATAGTGGCTAAAAAAACTTAATATAAAAGTAGTTTAGAAACTTGATAAAAATTAAATTTTATGAAGTATAATCATAAATACATCCCATAAATATTAGTCTTGTTTTGCAAATGCTAATATAATAATTAAAAATTATCATAGAGCTATATATATTACATGAATTTATAAATTGTTTTAAAAGTGTTTTTTTTTTAGTATAAAAAAACCTTTAACTGAACACGTTAACAAACAAGGTAATAACAACTTGTTTATGAAGTTTTAATCGATTAATATGAATTCAACTCTTCTACTAATCTTATAAGCTGACTCTAAACAGTCATCATTATCGTTTTTACACTCTAATTCTTCTGTTGTGTCTATACCAAGGCCTTTATATATTATAGCCTCCTTAATTTACTTCTTGACTTATAAGATTAGTTTAAAAGTCAGAATCCCTATGTAAATACTGTTTAATAAAATAACAAAGCTCTCCAATCAATCTTTGGATTATATAGAAACCAGTAATAGGAGTCTTTACTGTAATTTGTTAACTTTTCTTTTTTGCTTACCACTAGTTCGTTAACTGTTTTGGTTCCTATTATTGGTAAAGCTAATAATGTTCTAAACAAAATAGAAAAGGGAATTACTGTTGATTTAGCTTTATCAAATGATTTACATGTTTTTTTTTAAATTCAGTATTTTCAAATGACTATAAATATAGTCAGCTGACAACCATTTTGAGTTGAATTTGATTTTTTGAGTTTTTAATATATCTTTGTCATTCAGCATGTTTTGTGCTTTGTTGCTCAGACTACTAAAGCACAACTAAACCAAGGGTTTACCTAAGGATTCATGCTGTTTTTTTTGTTTAAAACATAGATAAATCACTGTTAATCAAAGGTGCGAAACTT
Organism: Flavobacteriaceae bacterium; assembly: GCA_013215105.1. Lineage (GTDB taxonomy): Bacteria > Bacteroidota > Bacteroidia > Flavobacteriales > Flavobacteriaceae > DT-33. The sequence goes on along the minus strand of JABSPL010000155.1, from coordinate 8,294 downwards.
GAGTTGTTTAATTATATTTCAAACCAAGTATTACCTACTTAGTATGCTATTGTGTAGTTACACTATTTAACTGTATAAACATCTGCAATAAAAAATATTATCAAAACTATATATACCTCTTATTATTTTAATTTAGATATATTTGTAAATATGTAAAACAAAAACTATTGATATCATGAAAAAAGAAGGCATTAAAAACGAATTACTAAGACATATTTTATATACAATATCGTACAGGTTCAAAAAATCTATAAAAAAAGGAAATAATGAATTTGGAAGCTTTAAGGCAGGTAGCAATAGTAGAACTGTCAATGAAATTATTAACCACATGTACCATGTATTAAATTCGACTTCTGTTTTTGTAGTTAAAGAAATATATGTTAAAGAAGAACCTATAAAATTAAATTTCAAACAAGAAGTTAATAGGTTCAATGATGAAATAAATAATTTAGACAATATATTGTCTGAGAAAAATATTGAAATCAATTATGCAAAACGTCTACTCCAAGGGCCTTTATCGGATATATTAACACATATAGGACAAATATCAATGTTAGCAGGTTTGAATGGAGATAAAATAAAAGCTGAAAATTTCTCGTTAGCTGAAATTTCAGGTAGAGATTAATACCAATAAATTTTATTTAAACCTCAGATGAATTATGTATATATATATAGACTCAAAAAAGCATTTAAAAAACATAATGGTTTTTATTTAATGTAAACATATATTATATGCAAATAAAAATATTACTTACATCTTCACTTTTACAAACCTATATTTTAACCTTTTCGGTATCCTAGTATACCTGCATTTACATCTATAGCTGCGTGTAGTACTATGGCTATCCATATATTATCCGAAAAACAATAAATACACGAGAATATTAGTCCTAATATAAAAGAACTATCGTTTGTTTACCACTTCCTATATGTGTTATGCCGAATACCTTGTTTGTTAATACAAAAGCTACTATTATATTTGTATTGATTACCAAAAACTCGAATAGGAAAAATCTAAATATTATCTCTCCGCAAACTCCTGCACTTATAGACAAAACTATAAACCATTTAAACTCTGTTTTAGATTTTGGCATATAATCGTATATACCTTTCATTTTATCTTTTATAGCATCTACAGAATCAATAGTTACATTAGATTGTGAATATTGAATTATGATAAACGCTATAGATAATATAATAAGAACATACGCTATAGTATTTAAGGCAGGGTTAAAATTCATTTCAGAATTTTAATTTACAAAAAATCTATCAAAATAATTATTGCCAAAACCCAGAATATAGCAATTGTCTATTTGTAGTCTATTAATCTATATATTGAGTTTTCTTTTATTTTTATATTCAGTTTTTTATATGTTAATACAAAAAAGGCAGGATATATAGTTAATATAAATATTGCTAAAGTCATAGTTTATCGAATGTGTTATTTATGTAATTAGACCAGTTAAACATTAATATAATTAGTCTCGATGTAGTTTTTTAAAACAAAAAAATACACCTTTACTAATCAGCAACATACATTATGTTAATAAAAAAGTCCTAACATATTTAATTTATTTGTCTCAAAATACTACTTTAGCAATTCATTATTATTCCTGACAAACTATGACTGAAGCTAAAACGACTTATACCGAAGACAATATACGATCACTAGACTGGAAAGAGCATATACGCATGAGACCAGGTATGTATATTGGTAAGCTAGGTGATGGTTCTTCTTCCGACGATGGTATTTATATACTTATCAAAGAAGTTTTGGACAACTCTATTGACGAGTTTGTAATGGGTGCAGGTAAGAGAATTGATATAAACATAAACGACCAAAGAGTAGTCATAAGAGATTATGGACGTGGTATTCCTCTGGGGAAAGTTGTCGATGTAGTCTCTAAAATGAACACTGGAGGGAAGTACGACTCTAAGGCTTTTAAGAAATCGGTAGGGCTTAACGGAGTTGGTACTAAGGCTGTGAATGCTCTGTCGTCGTACTTTAACGTGAAGTCTATAAGAGATGGAAAAGCTAAAGAAGCTAACTTTAGTCAAGGGGTATTACTGAACGAATCAGGGATGTCAGAAACTAAATCGAGGCAAGGTACCGAAGTAGTATTCGAACCAGATTCTAGTATATTTACTAACTTCAAATATCGTCATGAGTATATAGCCAAAATGCTCAAAAACTATGTTTACCTTAACACTGGGCTTACTATAGTTTTTAACGGAGAAAAATTCTTTTCTAAAAACGGGCTGAAAGATTTACTTGAAAACATAGTGAACCAAGATGAAATATGTTACCCTATAATTCACCTAAAAGGCGAAGATATAGAGATAGCAATGACTCATAGTCGCACTCAGTACAGCGAGGAGTATCACACTTTTGTCAACGGACAACACACCACACAAGGGGGAACTCACCATGCTGCATATAGAGAAGCTTTAGTGAAAACCGTTAGAGAGTTTTTTGGCAAAAACTTCGATTCTTCCGATATAAGAAAATCGATAATAGGAGCTATAAGTATAAAGGTGATGGAGCCTATTTTCGAATCTCAAACCAAAACCAAACTAGGTTCTACCGAAATGGGCGATGGCTTAGCAAGTGTAAGGTCGTTTATAAATGATTTTATCAAGAAACATTTTGACAATTATCTTCATAAAAACCCTGATGTAGCTCAGAGTATTCAGCAAAAAATATTACAAGCCGAAAAGGAACGTAAAGAGTTATCAGGAATAAGAAAACTGGCTAAAGATAGAGCCAAAAAAGCTAGTTTACACAACAAAAAACTTAGGGATTGTCGTGTTCATTTTAACCAAGCCAAAAAAGAAAGGTCCTTAGAATCTAGTATATTTATAACCGAGGGAGACTCGGCAAGTGGTTCTATAACCAAGTCGAGAGACGTTAACACTCAGGCAGTATTTAGCTTGAAAGGAAAACCTTTGAATTCTTATGGCTTATCGAAAAAAATAGTTTACGAAAACGAGGAATTTAACCTTTTGCAAGCGGCTCTTAATATAGAAGATAGTTTAGAAAACCTGAGATACAACTACGTAATAATAGCAACCGATGCCGATGTTGATGGTATGCACATACGTTTATTGCTTATTACTTTTTTCTTGCAATTCTTCCCGGAACTTATAAAAGAAGGGCATTTATATATATTAGAAACGCCTCTTTTTAGGGTTAGAGACAAGAAGCAAACTTTTTATTGCTATAGCGAACAAGAAAAAGAAGATGCTATGGCAAAACTAAGAGGTAAACCTGAAATCACTAGGTTTAAGGGACTTGGGGAAATATCGCCCGATGAGTTTAAGCACTTTATAGGAGACAATATAAAACTGGACCCTGTAATGCTAGACAAAGATGTACCTATAGAAAGTATGTTATCGTTTTATATGGGGAAAAACACTCCTGACAGGCAAGCTTTCATTATAGATAACTTGAAAGTAGAAGAAAATTCGTTAGAAAAATAATATTATACCTCTGAAATAAATGATAGAAAACGATTCTGAAAACAATGAAAACGGTTCTGAAAACACTGAAAATAATAGTGCGGACGGTAATAATATTAACAATAACCTAAACAATCAAGAAGAAGAAAACATAGAAACCGAAGAAGTTCCCCAACCAGAAGCATCTGACTCTTTTGGTAAAGAAAGTATCACCAAAATAACGGGAATGTATAAGCAATGGTTCATGGACTATGCCTCGTATGTGATACTCGAAAGAGCCGTTCCGCAGATAGATGACGGTTTTAAACCAGTACAAAGGAGAATACTACAATCCATGAAAGATTTGGATGATGGTAGGTACAATAAGGTAGCCAATTTGGTAGGTCACACTATGCAGTATCACCCTCATGGTGATGCTTCTATAGCCGATGCTATGGTTCAAATAGCTCAAAAAGACCTATTGATAGACATGCAAGGGAACTGGGGTAATATACTTACAGGAGATAGAGCTGCTGCTTCCAGATATATAGAAGCTAGGCTTTCTAAGTTTGCTTTAGAAGTAGTTTTCAATCCTAAAACTACCAACTGGCAAGCATCTTATGATGGACGTAGAAAAGAACCTCTTAGTTTACCTGTAAAGTTCCCTATGCTTTTGGCACAAGGAGGCGAAGGTATAGCTGTAGGACTTTCGACCAAAATATTGCCACATAACTTTAATGAGCTTATAGATGCCAGTCTTAAAATACTTAAAGGTAAGAGTTTTGAACTTTTTCCTGATTTCCTTACAGGAGGAATAGTTGATGTTAGTAACTATAATGATGCCGTAAAAGGTAGTAAAATAAGAGTAAGAGCAAGGGTTGAGGTATTAGACAAAAAGACTTTAGTAATAAGAGAAATACCTTTTGGAACTACCACAGGTTCGCTTATAGAGTCTATAATAAAAGCAAATGACAAGGGTAAAATAAGAATAAAGAAAATAGAAGACAACACGGCTGCCGATGTAGAGATATTGATACATTTGCCTACCGGAGTTTCTCCTGACAAAACTATAGATGCTCTGTATGCTTTTAGTAGTTGTGAAAACTCTATTTCGCCTAATACTTGTATAATAAAGGAAAATAAGCCTCATTTTGTAAGTGTTTCGTCTATACTTATACATTCGACTAACCATACTGTCGATTTATTGAAATTAGAGCTAGAAATAGAGCTAGAGGAACTTAATAATCAGTGGCATTTTTCTTCTTTGGAAAGGATATTTATAGAAAACAGAATATACCGTGATATAGAGGAAGTAGAAACTTGGGAAGCTGTAATAGAAGCTATAGACAATGGATTAAAACCATATATAGCTCACTTAAAAAAGCCAGTTACTAAGGATGATATAGTAAGACTTACCGAGATACGAATAAAGAAAATATCGAAGTTCGATATAGACAAAGCTCAGCAGTTTTTAGAAAGCTTAGAGTCCCAGATATCTGAAGTTCTTAATCATTTGGAGCATATAATCGATTTTGCTATAGTTTATTTCAAGAAGCTAAAAACCAAATACGGAAAAGGAAAAGAGCGTAAGACCGAGATAAGGGTTTTCGATTCTATAGATGCTTCTAAAGTTATAGTCAAAAACGAAAAGTTATATATAAACCGTGAAGAAGGCTTTATAGGTATAGGGCTTAAAAAAGACGAATATATAGCCGATTGTTCCGATATAGACGATGTAATAGTTTTCAAAAACGATGGCTCGTTTACTGTGAGTAAGGTCGTAAGTAAGGCGTTTTTCGGTAAAGATATATTACATGTAGCTATTTTTAAGAAAAACGACAAACGTACGGTTTACAATATGGCTTATAGTGATGGAGCGACCAATATAAGTTATATGAAACGTTTTTATGTAACGGGAATAACTCGTGACAAGAAATACGACATGACTACAGGAGAAAAAGGATCTAATATGTTATATTTTTCGGCTAACCCTAACGGAGAAGCAGAGACAGTTACAGTGTTGCTAAGACAGTCATTAAAGGTAAAGAAAATGAAATGGGATTTCAATTTTTCGGAACTTATGATAAAAGGAAGAACATCGAGAGGTAATATATTAAGCAAATATGCAGTAAAAAGCATTAAATTCAAAGAAAGTGGAGCTTCTACCTTAAAACCTCGTAAGATATGGTTCGACGAAATAGTTAATAAACTTAATGTAGAGAGCAGAGGAGAGCTATTAGGTGAGTTTACATCCGAGGACAGAATACTGCTTATAAACAGTAAAGGACTATTAAAAACTATAAAGCCAGAACTAAACACTCATTTTGAAACTAATTTGTTAGTTATGGAGAAATGGGAGCCTAACAAACCTATAACAGCTGCTTATCTCGATGGTGAGAAGCAAAGGTATTTTGCTAAACGATTTTTGGTGGAAAATGCTAGTAAAGAGGAGCTGTTTATAAGTGAAACTACTGGTTCTAGGCTTATATACCTGAGTACAGATCAGTTACCAGTTGCTGATATAGAGTATTCTAAGCGTAGCCTAGTTAACACCAAAATAGACTTTGGTACTTTTATAAAAATAAAAGGAATAAAAGCTATAGGAAATCAGTTGAGTGTAGAGAAGATAAAGAAAATACATGTACTGAAATCTAAGCCTTTTGTAGCTGAGAATGTGATAGAGGAAACTGTAGGTAGTAATAATGATAGAGAAGAGTTGAAACTGGACCGTTAAAATCTTTTTAACTAAATAAAAATAAATTTTTAAAAAATGAAATCAAATTAACACTTTGTTTTCATTTTTTTTTGTAAAAAACTTTAAAATCAAATAAAAAAGTATAACTTGCTGTGAAAATAGTTATTGAAACAAGTATTTAATATTTTTCAGATAAATTGAAAGATTTTTGATAAACAATAAACCCTCATCTTTTTAATATGTATATAGTGGCTATTAATTAATGTCATAACAAAAATTGGAGTAAATGAAAATAAAATTATTATTAAGTATCATTTTATTGGCCAGTACAGTGTGTATAGCTCAAGTAAGCATAGGTAAGCTAGAGCCTAATAAATCGGCACAGCTAGAGGTAGTTTCAAGCAACAAGGGTTTGTTAATACCCAAAATAACCTTAACCTCTCTTACTGATGTTGCAACCATTACTAATGGTAATATAGATGGGCTTACGGTATTTAATACCAGTAGTACCGCCGATTTAAAGCCGGGGTATTATTATTGGCATACCGACAGATGGAATAGACTGATAACCAAAGATGAGGTGGGAGAAGGTAGTTCAGTCACTAATAGTACATTTAGTCAAGACGGTACAGACTTAATACTTACCGATTCTGATAATAATAAAGTTAGCATTGCTCTAGCAGATATAAATACGACAAACAGTAGCTTAGCTAAAAGTATCGATGGATTGAATTTAGAACTTACCGATTCTGATAACAATAAAGTTAGCATTGCTCTAGCAGATATTGATTCGGCAGATTTAAAAATGCTTACCAATAATAATCATCTTACTTCTGATGCAGGTATTAATGGTGATGGAACCTCATTAGGTAATGGTACCGATAATATAGCTATAGGAAAATCTTCAATGTTATATGCTACTAATGCTAACAGTAATATATCTATAGGATCCAACACATTAGAAGGAGGTTATACTGGAAGTAATATGGAAAGTAATGGAGATGAAAACATAGCCATAGGTAATCAAGCCCTTAGGTATAATATTGCCGGTAACAAAAATATAGCCATAGGTGTTAAATCAGGAAAATCAGTCAAAGGTAATAAAAATATAATATTAGGTTATGATATAAATTTAGTCAATAATTATGAAGATAATCAACTAAACATAGGTAATATTATATTTGGAACAGGTATTGACGGAACAGGTACTACTATGAGTACAGGTAATATAGGTATAGGAGTAGCGAACCCTACTGAAAGATTAGAAGTATCAGGTAATTTAAAATCAAAAGGACTTATATTAAATGATAATGATGATAGCAATTCTATTACTATAAAATCACCTACGGATATAACAACTGATTACACTTTGACTCTGCCGACAGACGATGGTAATGCCTCTCAGGTACTTACTACTGATGGTTCTGGAGTTTTATCTTGGACAGAAGATAAGGGAGGAGTGTTTATACAAAATGGAACAGTTATAACTAATATAACTGATGCTACAGATACTTCAGAAGACTTTGTTTTTGGAAGTACACAATTAGATGATGATACAAGTACCACTGAGGATAATAGTCGTATGTTTTTCGATAAGAGTAAAGGGGCTTTTAGAACGGGTACTACAACGGGAGATGAATGGGATAATATACAGTATGACCATGATGGAGATGATACATCTCCATCACCTACTGCTCATGTAGATAAAATAGGGAATTATTCTATTGCTATGGGAAGAAATACAATAGCCAGTGGAGATAACTCTACCTCTATAGGTAACGAAACTAAGGCTATTGGTAATTACTCTATTGCTATGGGGCTTGGTACAGAGGCAAATGGATTTAATTCTATGTCTATGGGAGTTGGCACAGTTTCAAGCGGACATAGTTCTACTGCTATGGGAAACAGTACAAGGGCAACCGGAGAATCTTCTATAGCTATGGGAAATGGTACAAAGGCAAATGGAACTTCTTCTACTTCCATGGGAAATGGTACAATAGCAAATGGATATTTTTCTACTGCTATGGGGTATAGCACAACAGCTCCATCGTATGGAGAAACTACTATAGGATTTTTTAACACTGGTTATACTCTGTCCGATACAGATAACAGTGGTGATGGTTACGATAGTACTAATAAATTATATAGTACAGACCGATTG
>JABSPL010000154.1 GCA_013215105.1 Flavobacteriaceae bacterium | reverse complement strand
GGTCATAGAGACCCTGAAATGCAACCATCGGTTCAAAAATCACCTTTGGAAGCGTCTTGCGATAGCTAATTTAGTGATATTTTCACTATATTTGAAAAGAAAAAGAATTTTGTCCGATTAATAGGGGACTAGACCATTAGCTTTTCAACTTCTAAAAAAAAATTAAACTTTTAAAATATAGCAAAATCACTTTATTCTTTTATTAAAAAAAATCAAAATATTTCCTTATATCATTAATTATAACTATATTAGTAGTTGTTATGTTAGCAGAAATACAAATTACAGTATAACTATATATATTAATATAGCCTATTATATGTAGTATGTGACGTTAATTTTAATAAATAAAATCATGAAAACAATTAAATTAATAACACTATTTTTTCTATTTATCCTTATCAGTTGTAGTGATAAAGACGATACCGAAATATATATATCTGACGAGTATTTTAGTTATGCTGTTGACTATATGGTAATAAAAGACCTTGTGAAAGGTATTAGTCTAGGAGATGAAAAAATAGACAATATAGTCTGGAAAGATAAACTAGAAGATGTTAATCTGACAGACATAAATCAGATAGTAGATTTTATGAATTCTAAAAAAAAAGTTTATATAAAAACAAACAGTAACAATAGAATTTATTACTTAGAGATACATAGTACTTCCAATATACTCTCTCTACCTCAGAGCATAGGTAATCTTAAAGAGCTTACTAAATTAGTATTATATGAATTAGACAATATAAATTCTATACCCCAAACATTAAACAAACTCACTTCTCTTGTTAGTTTAAGTATATATAATAATGCAAAATTAAATTCTTTATCACTAGAAGACTTAACTTCTCTTACTCGTTTAAACATAAGTGAAAATGACAGCTTAATTGACTTATTGATAAGAGATAACGACAACCTATCGTCTCTATCGTTAGAAAATTTAACTTCACTTACTAGTATAAATATAAGAGATAATGATAAGCTAGATGCTTTAGAGATAGTAAACAATAATACTTTAAGTTATATTTCATTAGACAATCTAATATCCATAAATAGTCTGACAGTGTCTAATAACGAAAATCTAATTTCTTTATCACTAGACGATCTAACTTCTCTTACTTACTTGGACATAGGAGGTAATAACAATTTAAGTTATCTATCTTTAGATGATTTTGCTTTACTTATTGATTTAGATATTCATGATAATAATAAATTAACATTTTTAAAGCTAGGTAACTTAACTTCTCTTGTTACCCTTAACCTAACGAACAACAATCTAACTTCTCTTTCATTATATAGTTTAACTTATCTTACAAGTTTGGAAATATCAAACAACGAAAACCTAACTTCTCTATCATTAAATAATTTGACTTCTCTTACAAATTTAAATATATCAAATAAAGTAAACCTAACTTCTCTATCTCTAAATAGTTTAACCTCTCTTACTCATTTAATGATATATGAAAATGACAATCTAGAATCTATATCATTAGACAAACTAACTTCCCTTATTGATTTGTCAATGTATAAAAACAATAATCTAACATCTTTATCGTTAGAAAACTTTAATTCTCTTACCTATTTATCAATATCTGAAAACAACAATATAATGTCTATATTGTTAAATAACCTGACTTCTCTTACTAATTTATCAATATCTGAAAACAACAATATAACATCTATATCGTTAGATAATCTAAATTCTATTACTCATTTATTCATAAAAAACAACCCAAATCTAAAATGCCTCCCTCAAAATACATGGGATTTATCCAATGAATGGAATTATTATGAACATGGATTTAAAACAGACATAAGCATAGGAGATATAGACTGCTCACAATAAAAAAAACTAGATACAGATAAACATATCATATTTGTAATTCACATACATTGATAAAAACAAAAAATCTTTTAAATTAAAATGATGTGAAAATACGAATCTATAAAACAAAACTACAGATAGATATTCTTCCTAAGGTCTCAAATTAATTATTCCTAAGTTCAATTCTCCATCAAGGGGAACTGTTTAAGCCCCTAAAATAGTCATACTTAATTCTATAATAAAAACATTAACTTTATATTATGGAAACTACAAAAAAACAGTACACGACGGAGTATAAACTCAAATTGATAAAAGAATGTGCAACTCATGGAGTTGTAAAG
>JABSPL010000153.1 GCA_013215105.1 Flavobacteriaceae bacterium | reverse complement strand
GTTATTAAGCATGTTTTGTATTTTGTTGTTGGTTCTACTAAAATACAATTAAATCAAGGGTTTACCTGAGATTACATGCTTTTTTTTATGCTGAAAAATCAGGTAAACCTTTATTTATTAAGGGTGCGAAACTTGAGTATACCAATTACAGTTCGTCATCTTCATAAACTTCTCCTAACCACCATTCAAGTTCTATATCAGAGTCTGCTGGAGATACTCTTATATATCCTTGCATTTCTTGGTGCAATGCCGAACAGAAGTCAGTACAATAGAATGGCCAGATACCTACTTGCTTAGGATACCATATTAGCGTTTCTGTTTGCCCTGGCATTATAAGTAATTCCGATACGTTTGCCCCTATTATAGACATACCATGTGGCACATCAAAATCTTGTTCTAGGTTAGTTACGTGGAAATAAACCTCATCTCCTACTTTTATTCCTTCTATATTATCAGGAGAAAAGTGGCTACGTATCATCGACATATATACATGTACTTCTTTACCTTTTCTTGTAACTTTTACATCTTCGTCAGACTTTACTACATAAGGATGTTCGTTTTCCTCTATTTTATATATCTTCTTAGAGTTTTTCTTTATTATATCGGCTGGCATACCTACTGCATAGTGAGGCTCTCCAATAGTTGGGAAGTCTAACAGTAATTCCATTTTTTCTCCCGATATATCAAACAATTGTGCTGAGTGACATAGTTCTGGTCCTGTAGGTAAGTATCTATCTTTGGTAATCTTGTTTAAGGCTACTAAGTATTTACCAAATGGCTTACTAGAACTTCCTCCTGGTATCATAAGATGCCCCACCGAATAATAAGTTGGTTTACGGTCTATCACTTCCCAGGTACCTAATTTCCATTTTACAACTTCCGAAGAAATAAAGAATGTAGTATAAGCATTTCCTTTATCATCGAACTGAGTATGAAGTGGTCCTAGACCTGGTTGCTCAACAGTACCAGACAATATAGAGTCGAAGTTCAATATAGGAATACCATAAGCATCACCTTCGAAATCTTTGTTTTCTATAGCTGTCATCATCTTATCGAACGAGTGAACGGTAAGGTTAGCCGATAGTTTTCCGTTACCTACGATATACTCTCCTGAAGGATCAACAGAACATCCGTGAGGTGACTTAGGCATAGGTAAGAAATAAACCAAACCTGGGCAATCTGCAGGGTCCAATATTCTCACACTTTCTTTGATAGTCGAAGTTGCACTATGAGTACGTTCGTCATATACATTATGAGCATATCGGGCTGGCATGGTTCTGAACTTTCCTGCTTTTATGTATTCTTCTGCTTTTTTCCAGTTTATAGCCGCTATAAAATCTTTATCGTTTTGTGAAGCGTTTACTTCCAAAAGAGTGTTAGCTTCCTCTGTATTATAAGTAGTGAAGAAGAACCAACCATGTGATTTTTCTCTACCTGGAGAAGCCAAATCATAATTAAATCCTGGCATTAATATTTGGAAAGAAAGATCCATTCCTCCTGTTTCTTTGTCTAATTTCACAAACGAAATAGCTCCTTTGAACTTCCCTTTATAGTCTCTTATAGACATATCAACCTGAGGTACTGGTATAGAAAATCTTGTTCCTGCTACTATATATTCAGAGTTTTGAGTAACGAAAGAAGAACTGTGATTACCTGCACTATTAGGGATCTCTATTATCTCGGTAGTTTCAAATACACTAAGATCTATCTTAGCTATACGAGGTGTATTATTTTCGTTTATATACAAAAACTTACCATCTGCAACACCGTTAGTCTGAGAAATATCTGGATGGTGAGAATCACCCCAAGGCACAAACCCGTGAGAAGTGTTAAGCATTGGCTTAGTTTCCTCGTTGTAACCGTAAGCCTTTTCTGCATCTTGCGAAAATACTGGTATTACTTTAAGCAATCTACCTGAAGGGAGTCCATAAACAGCTAACTGCCCGCTAAACCCTCCTGACATAAATGAGTAGTGAGTGTCGTGTTCTCCTGGTGCTACATACACCTTTTCGGCTGCACTCGAAGCCAAAGCACCATCGGCTTTTCCGCTTTTCCCTGCCTGCCCGCAACTTGCTAGCATAAGAGCTACAGCTACCAAAGCAGATACTTTTTTGATTATTTTTTTCATCTTTTTTCTGGTTTTAAGTTTACTTTTTGTCTTCTATAGGTACTAATATCTTATCAACTACGTGCACTATACCGTTACCTGCTTTTATACTAGCTAGTATCTTAGCTCCTCCTACATATACATCTTTTCCTTTTTTCTCTATTTTCACATACTTATTGTTCGCCTGTCCTAATTTCTTAAAGTTTCTCAAAAACTTCTTAGTATAGTTACCCGGCGTCACATGAAGTTTCAATATATCTGCCAAAGCATTTTTGTTTTCTGGCTTAAGCAAAAACTCAACAGTACCTTCTGGTAAAGCATCGAATGCTGCATTGATAGGAGCAAAAACCATCAAAGGCCCAGCGTTAGATAAAGAATTTTCCAATTCTGCCGCCTGTACAGCTGCCACCAAAGTAGTGTGATCCTTTGACCCTATTGCTATTTGCAATACTGTAGGATTACCTTCATCGCTTTTAAGAAAAGCCTGCCCTGTTCTCTTTTTGGTCTTAGTTTCTTTAGCTACCTCCTCTTTCTTTTTAGTCTCGGTCTTACACGACGATAAACTAATAGTAAAAATGGCTACTAAAAAATAAATTAAATTGACTGTTTTCATGGATATTTAATTTTAAATTAATAATTACTTATTTGATACTCCTGATAAATTCTAAAACCTCTTTTGTCTGTTGTTCGTTAAGGTTTTGGTTTGCCATAGGAGCCCCATTAAAGTCTATCATCAATTGCTTAGCAATAGGATCTTTTTGTAACATTTCCTCTGGATTCATTATCATATTCATAGCCCACTCAGGAGAGCGTCTTTCTAATAACCCTTTCAATGCGGGTCCTATAAACTTTCTTTTGGTTCTATGACAAGCCGAACATTTGCTTTTGAACAACTTCTTACCTGCTGTAACCATTGTAGGGTCTATAGCTGTTGGTAGTGTGTATTCTTTTATCGGCCCTATACCTTTGTTAGCCAATATAGCAGGATCTATAGTTTTGGTTTTTGATGCTTTTTTAACAGATTTCTTGCTTTTAGATACTGTTTTAGAAGTCTTAAATTGTCTTTTGGTTTTCTTCTCTTTTTTCTCTCCTCCACAGCTAACAACCATAGCTGCCAAGATTACAATTGCTAAGTACTTTGTCAAAAATCTCATATTTATTATATTTGTTTATATAGCAAAAATACGAGGATATTAGAGCTTAAAACATGAGTTTTGTCATGATTTTAAGATTTTCACAAGAAAGTCCGGTCTACAGGGCTTTTAAATAGGTTTTAAAGGGTGTAAGAGTGTGGTTTTGGGGAGTTTTATATTTTTAGTTTTATTCCGTATGTATTTCTTTAGATATGTGTAATCTTTTTGTATAGATATGGTATTTATAGACTTTGTTCTTTATATATTAATCTATCCTATTTATTAATATATATTGTATACTTCTATCATACCATACAATATGAGAACCCTACAGTTTTTGATTCCTTCTATAATTATGAAAAGATAAAAAACAAATTTCAAATAGGAATAATAAGAACATCTATAATGTATCCTTATAAGCATAATCCATCTTATATATTATGCCTATTAGTATAAGTAATCTCTTAAAAAAACTATTTATATAAGATTACTAGAGCTTTAGCAGATATAAACAATAAACACCTAAAACTTTATTAAGAATAATTCTAAATAAAGTTTGTGCTTTACAAAAAGAGTGTACATTTGCGTCCAATTTATAATAAGTCTAAATAAAAATAAGTAATTATGATACAAAAAGCAATCTTAATATTATGTTTAATTTTCACTGGTCTTTCACTAGCTCAAACCAAAAATATATTTCTCGATAGAGACTTTTGGAAAGCAAACCCTACTATTGAAATAATTGATCAAAAAATTTCTGAAGGTAATAATGTTTCTGAGTTAAGTGATAACGGTTTCGATGCAGTAACAAATTCTATTTTGGCAAAAACACCTAATGATGTTGTTAAGTATTTACTTTCTCAAAAAGGAAATGATGTTAATAAATTAACTCACGATAAAAGAACTTATGTGTTTTGGGCTGCATACAAAGGTAATCTTGAATTAGTAGAATATTTAATATCTAACAATGCACGATTAGATTTGAAAGATTCACATAATTTTTCTCCTTTAACATTTACTGCAGTTGCAGGACAAGTTAATACTAAAATATACGACCTATTTATTAATAATGGAATTGACATTAAAAACGATATAGATGAACATGGTGCAAATGCATTATTGCTAATCATGGGTCATATCAAAGATTTTACAATGGTCGATTATTTTGTTTCAAAAGGACTGAGCATCGATAGCGTAGACAATGATGGTAATGGAGTGTTTACTTATGTAGCCAAAACAGGTAATAAAGAAATGCTGGAGGAACTAATTCAAAAAGGATTAGCTTATAAAAACCTAAATAACAACGGAGGAAACTCTATATTAATGGCTACTAAAGGTTCTCGTAAAGGTTATAATTCATTAGAATATTTCAAATACTTAGAATCTCTAGGAATAAACCCAAATGTGGTTAATAACCATGGAGAAACACCTATCCATAACCTAGCTTATGGTAATGAAGATAAAGAAGTATTTAACTACTTTATATCTAAAGGAGTTAATGTGAATCAGGTAAACAAAGAAGGAAACACAGCCTTGATAAATGCAACTAGAAGAAACTCTATAGAAACTGTTAGTTTACTAGTTAATAAAACTCAAAATATAAATCACATAAACAATAAAGGGAAGTCTGCATTAACAAACTCTATTAGTAATAACTCTGAAATTATCAGCTTTTTATTAGATAACAAAGCAGATATCAATATTGTAGATTCTAAAGGCAATAACCTTTGCTATTATTTGATAAAATCATTTAGAGCAAAAAACAAAACAGAGTTTGACAATAAAATGAAATTATTAATCGATAATGGATTAGACTTTATTAAGCCACAAAAAAATGGTAATACTTTATACCACTTAGCTATTGAAAAAAACAATATAGATCTATTAAAAATGATATCATCTTTTAAAATAGATATTAATACCAAAAACAAAGACGGTATTACTCCATTGCATAAAGCTATAATGACTGCTAAAGATGATAAAATCATAAAGTATTTACTATCATTAAATGCAGACATATCTATCAAAACTGATTTTGATGAAACAGTATATGATTTGGCTAAAGAAAATGAGTTACTAAAACAAAATAAAATAGACATCAGCTTTTTAAAATAAAAACATGAAGAAAATATTATTATTACTTACTATAACAATAGCCCTTTTTGCATTTACTAATAGTAGTAGCAAAACGTATAAATGCATGGTTCAAATGACTAATTACTCAGGTGAAGGTGCATATATAATAATTTCTTTATTAGATAAAGATGGCGATTATATAAAAACACTACAGGTTATTGGAGATGACCAGGAGTGGTATTCTGATATTACCGAGTGGTGGAAATTTAAAGAAAAAAACAATGAAGATATCGATGCTATTACTGGTGCTACTATAAGTGGAGGTGAACGTAGTATTAGTACTATTGAAATTGAAGATGATAAAATAGATAGCGGATACAGAATACGCTTTGAATCGGCGGTTGAGGACAAAGAGTATTACAAAAATGATATAGAGTTTGAATTGACTTCTGAATCGGTAAAAAGCAAAGTTCTAGGTAAAGGTTTTATACGATATGTTCGTATAATACCTCAATCTAATTAATATTTTAATTTTCTTTTATATGACCCTTTCAATTTGGAGATATAGTCACTTATCGTTAGCTGTATCTTCTTTTATGTTTATACTTATTGCTGCTGTAACAGGTATTGTTTTATCGTTCGAACCTATTTCTGATAAACTAAAACCATATTCTATTACAGATATTGAGAGTATTTCTGTCGCTGAAACCATTACAGCTCTAAACGAGAAATACGATGAGATTATTAGCTTAGATGTCGATATTAATAATTTTGTTTTAGCTTCTGTAGTAACCAAAGAGGGTAAAGGAAAGACGTTTTATATCAATCCCATTACTGCCGAAAATATAGGTGAATACATACCTAAATCTGAAGTTTTCCGATTTGCCACTAGTCTTCATCGTTCTTTGTTTCTAAAAAAGACAGGACGTTTTTTTGTTGGATTAACTTCCTTTTTATTGTTTTTAATAACTGTTTCTGGAGTTGTTTTAATTATAAAAAGACAGGGTAGCTTTAAGAAGTTCTTTTCTAAAATAGTAAATGAAAGTCCACATCAGTATTATCATATAGTTTTCGGTAGGTTGACTTTAATACCAATCATAATAATTACATTAACAGGGGTGTATTTATCGTTAGAAAAGTTTGATATATTACCAAATACAATATTAAAGCATAATGTGAATTTTGAAGAATTAAGGAAGTCTCCTAGAATATCTTTAAATGATTTCCCTATATTTAAAAACACTTCGCTAGCTGAAGTTAGACGTATTGAATTTCCTTTTTCAGAAGATATTGAAGATTATTTCATATTAGAACTGAAAGATAATGAGGTTTTGGTCAATCAAATTACAGGAGATATTATCTCTGAAATAGAATATCCTTTCGTTAAAATAGTATCTTATTATAGCTTAATTATACATACAGGAAAAGGGAGTGTTTGGTGGAGTATAGTGTTATTAATAGCCTCTTGTTCTATTTTATTTTTCATATATTCAGGTTTTGTAATGACCTTTAATCGTAAAGATAAAAACCGAAAAGTAAAGAATAAATTCAAAAAATATTCTGCTGAATATATTATTCTTGTTGGCTCCGAAACCGGGAGTACTTATAACTTTGCTATCTCTTTTTATGAGTCTTTAATAATTCAAGGTAAAGCAGTTTATATTTCTGAATTAAACAGCTACACTAATTAGGGTCTGCTGAAAAAGTATTTATTTAACTAATACTTAGTTAAATAAATACATAAAACACTTATTTGTATATGGTCAAATGCAGGTTTATTGCTATATTACAGCAAATAACCATGCATTATGATAAATTATACTTCGG
>JABSPL010000152.1 GCA_013215105.1 Flavobacteriaceae bacterium | reverse complement strand
TTCCTCTAGGTAATTCTAATGTTCCTGTTTCTATTTTTGTGTCTGAACTATTATACCAAGTGATAGTAGAATCAGCCCATGATGGTAACTCACTTGCCGTAGTACCAAAACATAAACTCGCAGCCGTTATACTTGGTGATGTTGTTTGTGACTTCATAGTTACCACTGCCTTATCTACAAGTTCTTCACTACCTCCTGAACTTGTAACCAAAACATTATATGTAGAAGCCACAGTAGGACTAACCCCCATAAAGCTGATAGCATTACCTGTTCCTGGCATAGCACTTCCTATATTGTTATTAGAACCATCTCTCAACTGATAACTATCTCCTATTACACTACTATTCATAGTTATAATAGTATTATCACCTGCACATATTTCATGATCACTCAAAACAAGATTCATAGCAACATCTACATCAAAAGATATCCATTCGTTATAAAGCCAATCAGAACTTCCTTCAAAAGTAGCAACTGCTGCAACCTTTACATTGTCCGAAGCTATATCTATATTCCAAGTCTCATATACATTGGGATTAACCTTCAAACTAACAGGTGCGTATTCCAAAGTAAATCCTGAAGAAACTAGCTGTCCATCTGTTACATTTATAAAAAAATTATCAGGATCAGTAATAATTGCATTACCTCCCCCTGTCCAAGTGATAGTATAATCTGCCCATTCCGAAGTTCCACCAGTATCGGCTGCCTTTCTGCGAATAGATACTCCTTTTATAAAATTATTTGTACTTGCCGTAACATCATATTGATATGTAAACTTATCAATAGCACTATTATTTGACTGAATATTTCTAGCTTGTATCCCTGTAGCTGTTCCCTCAGCCCACTCTACATTACCAAAACCTTTCTGAAAAGTTCTAACTAACGTATAAGTACCTCCAGAGGCTCCTTTCAGGAAACTACCATTTACACTTGTATTTGTAGAATTTGTAATTGAGAATATAGACTGAGACCATCCACTACCAAATGACAGTAACAATAAAATTAGGATTGCTTTTTTGACAGATAAAAATGTATTTGCCTTAACGAAGAATTTACTTATTCCAGATAATAAACCTAAATAGAAGTACTGATGTGGGGTTTGTTTCATAAAATGTATTTTCACGTTTCAGCGATAGAGTCAAATTTTAACATAACCTAAATTATATCTTAATTAACCTTCATACATTGAAAAATAAATCAACATATAAATAATATCAGCAAAACAGGGTAAAGGTAGTATATCTGTAAGCAATTAACCTTGTTATTTATATTTTTAATTTAAAAAACAACGAACACTATTCAAACTTCATGCCAAAAAACACAACAAACTATATAACAATAACTTAAAAATTATTTAAAATAACTAAAAGCAACAAAAACACATAACTTTAATCATAAAACATATTTTAATACTTTCAAAATAATCTAAAAGTCTAAAAAAAACGTCATATTTTTGTGTTTTTACAAAAATCATGCAATTTTACACAAATAAGAATATATTAAAGTAAAAACATCAAGCAAATAATCATTTATAATCAAAATACATAAAATGCTATTCATGTATTTTATAAGTCGTCAATATATCTATATCCTTTTTCAAAGACAAAATAGCAGAACAGTATTTATCTATTGACAATTCTATTGCTTTTTCTAGTTTGTTAGGCAACACATATCCCCATACATCAAAATGCAAAGTTATACTTTCTATAAAACCAGTACCAGGCGTATTTCTGACTGCTTTTACTGTTATCTCTAAGTCTTCTAGTTTCTGCTTTTGCTTCTCTAGTATCATAACAACATCTATACCCGCACAGCCCGCAACACCGCTAATCAATAATTCCATAGGACTAAATCCCTTATTTTCGCCTCCTATAGAATCAGGGCCATCCATATTAATTTTCAGATTATTCTGGTTTACAGCTTCAAAATGAACTGCTTTGTTTTTTCTTATTAGTTTTACTTCCATATTTATGTATTATATGCCAAATATAACCAAAAAAGGCTCTCTATAAATGTAAAGAGCCTTTTCTATATAAAATATTAATATTATTCCGAATCAATCTCTTGATCGCCACTCCTGGCTGCTGTTTTTACAAAAGCGCCATATGCATATTCATTACCACTTCCATCTTCATTCCCCTTTTCATAACTATCAAAGAATTTAATATCAAGATTAACTCTATAACAACCCTCCAAAACCGAAGACCTCAAATTAGTACCTATAGTTATTCTTTCATTCCTTGCTTCTATACTTGTTTTGTCTAACTCAGGTATAAAACCCCCATATATTTCTACTGGTATATCTATATTCAAGCTTCCACCCTCATCATATTTATAAACTCCTCCTGCTACGTATATTTTAGTTACACTATTGTTTTCCAAGACCTTTTTAACACTAGCAAAAGCATTTTCCCAATTTTCACCATTTTTTCCATCATTTCCGCCCCCCCCATCTACATAAAGTATATATTCAACAACTCCTGCAAAGCCAGAGGCATAAGTCACTTCCTTTTCACAACCAAAAGTACAATACAGTAATATTGTACAATTCCAAATTCTTTTTTTTTATAATTTTATTTTTATACAAAATTATAATTTACAATCCTTAAAAGATTGTAAATTACAAACACTTTCATGTCCTTTTGTGAATTTCTCTGGATTTTATTTTTAGTACATCTTAAATTTTAAATTCCATTGGAAACAATAATAAAATATGTAAATTCGCACTTTTAATATAACAAACACCTAAGATGACCAGTAAATTCAGAATATACAAAGGATTAGACTTAACCAATGTTGCCAAACAAACTTTAGATTTTTGGAAAAAAGAAGATATTTTCAAGAAAAGTATTGACAGCAGAGACGCAAATAAGCCTTTTATTTTCTTCGAAGGACCTCCTTCGGCTAACGGAATGCCTGGTATTCATCACGTCATGGGAAGAACTATCAAAGATATTTTTCCTAGGTACAAAACCATGAAAGGCTTCCAAGTCAAAAGAAAAGCTGGTTGGGACACTCACGGACTACCCGTAGAATTAGGTGTCGAAAAAGAGTTAGGAATAACCAAAGAAGACATAGGTAACAAAATATCGGTAGAGGAGTATAATGAAGCTTGTAAAAAAGCAGTACTTAAATACACCGACGTTTGGAACGACCTTACCGAAAAAATAGGTTACTGGGTAGATATGGAAAACCCATATATAACCTACAAATCGAAATATATGGAAACCGTTTGGTGGCTATTGGCTCAGTTATACAACAAAAAGCTGATGTACAAAGGTTACACTATACAACCATATTCACCAAAAGCGGGTACAGGGCTTAGTTCTCACGAAATAAATCAACCTGGTGCTTATCAAGACATAACCGATACTACTATAGTCGCTCAGTTCAAAGTAATAAAAGATAGCCTATACAGCCCATTTGTAACCGAAGGAAATACTTATTTCCTTGCTTGGACTACTACTCCTTGGACTTTACCTTCGAATACTGCACTTACTGTTGGTAAAAAAATAGACTATGTACTAGTACAAACTTACAATCAATACACATTTGAGTACAACAACCTTATACTTGCCGAAAAACTAGTAAGTAAGCAATTTGGTAAGAAATATATACAAGTTAATTCTAAAGAGGAATTAGAAAACTACAGCAAAGAGGATAAGAAAATACCTTTTTTCGTAGCCAAAACTTGTAAAGGAGCCGATTTGCTAGAAAACAAATACGAGCAATTGTTACCTTACACTCTTCCTTACGAAAACCCAGAAAATGCTTTTAGAATTATAGCTGGTGATTTCGTAACTACCGAAGATGGTACTGGTATAGTACACACCGCTCCTACTTTTGGTAGCGATGATGCTATGGTGGCTAAGCAAGCTACTCCCGAAGTACCTCCTATGCTAGTACTTGACCAAAACAACAATCCTGTTCCTTTGGTTGACTTGCAAGGTAAATTCACCAAAGAAATGGGTGAGTTTGCAGGTAAATATGTAAAAAACGAATATTATAACGATGGTGAAGCTCCCGAAAGATCGGTAGATGTAGAAATAGCTATAAAGTTAAAAACCGAAAATAAAGCTTTCGTTGTAGAAAAATATAAGCACAGTTATCCTCATTGTTGGAGAACTGACAAGCCTATTTTGTATTATCCTCTTGACTCTTGGTTTATAAAAGTAACCGACAAAAGAGATGATTTGTTTGAGTTAAATAAAAGCATTAACTGGAAACCTAAATCAACTGGAGAAGGTCGTTTTGGTAACTGGCTAAAAAACGCTAACGACTGGAATCTAACTCGTTCTAGGTACTGGGGAATTCCTCTGCCTATATGGAGAACCGAGGATGGAACCGAAGAAATAATGATAGACTCTGTTGAAACTTTGAAAAAAGAAATAACTACGAGTTTAGATAAGGGATATATGGAAACTGATCCTTTCGACGAGTTCGAAATAGGTAATATGAGCGACCTAAACTACGAAAAAGTTGATTTACACAAAAATATAGTTGACAAAATAGTACTTGTAAGCCCTAGCGGAAAAGCAATGAACAGAGAGGCCGATCTTATTGATGTATGGTTCGACTCTGGATCTATGCCTTATGCACAATGGCATTACCCGTTCGAGAACAAAGAGCAAATAGACGAAAATAAATTTTTCCCTGCCGACTTTATAGCCGAGGGTGTTGACCAAACTCGTGGATGGTTCTATACTTTACATGCTATAGCTGGTATGGTTTTCGATTCTGTTGCTTACAAAAACGTGGTTTCTAACGGACTTGTACTTGACAAAACAGGTAAGAAAATGTCAAAAAGACTAGGTAATACTATAGACCCTTTCAAAGCTCTTGAAGACCATGGCCCTGACGCTATACGTTGGTATATGATATCGAATGCTAACCCTTGGGACAACCTAAAGTTTGACATGGCAGGTGTAGAAGAAGTAAGACGTAAGTTCTTCGGAACTCTTTATAACACTTATTCTTTCTTTGCTTTATATGCCAATATAGATGGTTTTGATTATAGTGAAAAAGAAGTTGATATAGAAAAAAGACCTGAGATAGACCGTTGGGTACTTTCGGAACTTAACAGCCTTATAGCTAAAGTTGATGATAGTTTTAATAATTATGAGTCTACCAAAGCTGCGAGAGATATACAAAACTTCGTAGGAGAACACCTTAGTAACTGGTTTGTTCGTCTTAGCCGTAGAAGATTTTGGAAAGGAGAGTATCAAGAAGACAAAATATCTGCTTACCAGACTTTGTTTACTTGTATGCTTACTATTTCTAAATTATCAGCACCTATAGCTCCGTTCTTTATGGAAAGGCTGTATTTAGATTTGATAGAAAACACTAAAGTAGAAGGTAAAGAATCGGTGCATTTGGAAGATTTCCCTGTGTCTGATGCTAGTCTTATAGATGAGAGTTTGGAAAGAAAAATGAATAAGGCTCAGCAGATATCATCTATGGTATTGTCTCTTCGTAAGAAAGAAAGCCTTAGAGTTCGTCAGCCTTTACAACGTATTATGATACCAGTATCTGACCAGCAGGACCGTGACGATATAATGGCAGTTGCTGAGCTGATAAAATCAGAGGTGAATATAAAAGCTATAGAACTTATAGACGATGCATCCGATATATTAGTAAAAAGTATAAAACCTAATTTTAAAGTTTTAGGACCTAAGTTTGGTAAAAACATGCGTTTCGTTTCGCAAGCTGTAGCTAAGTTTAACAAAGATGATATTGCTTTTTTAGAAAAAAACAAAAGTATTAATATAGAAATCGACAAAAAACAAGTATCTTTAACCCTTGATGAGTTTGAAATATCATCTCAAGATATAGAAGGATGGCTAGTAGCTAACAATAATAGTTTGACTATTGCTTTAGACATACAAATAAATGAAGAATTAAAAAACGAAGGTATAGCTAGGGAATTTGTAAATAGAATTCAGAATTTGAGAAAAAATTCTGGTTTAGAAGTAACAGACAAAATAAATATAAATATAGAAAACAACACTGTAATAGAAAATGCTTTGTTGAAAAATATTGATTATATAAAAACCGAAACATTGTCAGATAATTTATTATTTGACAACAATATGGATATTAATGACAGCACCCTAGTAGAATTTGACGATATCAAAACACATCTTCAAATACATAAAATAATTTAAAATATATAAATATGCTAGACGAAACATTACAACAAAGATACTCTGATATAGCCTTAGATGAATTTAGAGAGATAATATTATTCAAACTTAACAAAGCCAAAGAAGACTTAAACTTGCTAAAAAGCATGTACAAAAACGGGGAAGGCAACGGAACCGATGACACTTCACCTACTTTCAAAAGTTTTGAAGAAGGAGCCGAATCTTCTGCTAAAGAAGCAAATACTAAGCTTGCTATTAGACAAGAAAAATTTATTAAAAACCTAGAATCAGCATTACAACGTATCGAAAATAAAACATACGGAATATGCAGGGCTACAGGCAGATTAATACAAAAAGAAAGACTAAAACTAGTACCACATGCTACACTAAGCATAGATGCTAAAAAAGAATTAGATAGACAATAACAAAAAAGGGTTCGTAAACAATACGAACCCTTTTTTATTTATTATATAAGCTTACCTACAAACCATATTCATCTCCCAACTCTAACCATCTCTCCTCCTTAGAGTCTATCTGAGCTATTGTTTCTTCCAATTCTTTCGATTTATCACTTATCTCTTCTTGAGAAAAACTAGCTGTTTCAAACTCCTTTTCTATAGATTCCTTCTTTTTTTCTAACTTACTTATAT
The DNA here is from genome assembly GCA_013215105.1 of Flavobacteriaceae bacterium. GTDB lineage: Bacteria > Bacteroidota > Bacteroidia > Flavobacteriales > Flavobacteriaceae > DT-33. The sequence goes on along the minus strand of JABSPL010000152.1, from coordinate 39,596 downwards.
CATTTTCCAGTCTTTTATATTCCTTTTGCAAATCTCTACTCATAGATTTTTTGGGAACATCAACCTGTTTTACTTCTACTACTTTTTTTACAGCTTTTTTAGCCGATTCTTTAGGCAAAGAATCTTCATAGGCTCTATAATCACTATAGTTACCAGGGAAACCTTCTATTTTACCGTCTCCTTTAAACACAAAAAGACTATCAACTATCTTATCCATAAAGTACCTGTCATGCGTCACTACTATCAAATTCCCAGGAAAATCTAACAAGAAATTTTCCAAGACAGTCAAAGTATCTATATCCAGATCGTTAGTAGGCTCATCCAACACCAAGAAATTAGGGTTTTGTATAAGTACTGTACATAAGTACAACCTTTTCAATTCACCTCCACTTAGTTTTTCTATAAAGTCATATTGTTTTTTTCTACTAAAAAGAAACTTCTCTAACAACTGCCCTGCTGATATTTGATGTCCTTTTTTAAGAGGAATATACTCTCCAAATTCTTTTATAAGTTCTATCAGTTTCATTCCTTTAGGCACTGTCAATCCCTTTTGGGTGTAGTACCCGAATTTAACTGTTTCTCCTATTTCTATTCTACCTTTACTCAAAGGCAAACCTCCTGTTAGTATATTCAAGAAGGTCGATTTACCGCTTCCGTTCTCTCCTATTATACCTATACGCTCTCCTTTTTTGAATATATATCTGAAGTCTTCAACTATTTTCTTATCAGGGAAAGACATAGATATATTGTGTAGTTCGGCTATTTTATTACCCAACCTTTTTACATCTATTTCTAGTTGTACTTTATGGTCATCTCTACGTTTTTTGGCAGCCTCCTCTATATGTTTAAAATCTTCAATTCTCGATTTTGACTTAGTCGTTCTCGCTTTTGGCTGACGACGCATCCAATCAAGTTCCTTTTTGAACAAATTCTTTACTTTACCTAAAGTAACTTGCTCTATATCTAATCTTTGTTGTTTTTTTTCTACAAAATAAGAATAATTACCTTTATAATGATGAAGAACACCTTGGTCTAGTTCTAATATTTCATCACAAACTCTTTCCAAGAAATAACGGTCGTGAGTAACTATAAAAAGAGTCATTTTTTCTTTTCTCAAAAAAACCTCTAACCATTCTATCATCTCCAAGTCAAGGTGATTGGTTGGCTCATCAAGTATCAACAAATCAGGTCTTTTCAACAAAGCACAAGCCAGACCTAGCCTTTTTCTCTGCCCTCCCGATAGTTTCGATATTTTAACATTTACATCATCTAATTTCAGTTTAGATAGTACTTGCTTGTATTTCGATTCAAAATCCCAAGCATCAAATGCTTCCATTTGCTCCATAGCTTCTTGTAAAGCATCACTTTTCTCAGGGTCTAGTATAGCTTTTTCGTACTTAGCTATAACCTCAACTACAGGATTATCAGTTTTAAAAACTATTTCTTCTATAGTTGACTCTTCATCGAAAGTCTCGTCTTGTTCCAAATGAACTATACTAATTCCTTTACGAGAAACAACCTGTCCTTCGTCAGGAGTCTCCTTACCCATTATTATTTTCAATAATGTTGTTTTCCCTGATCCGTTTTTTGCCATAAAGGCAATCTTTTGTCCCTTATTTATTCCAAATGAGAGATTCTCGAACAATGGCTTATCGCTAAATGACTTACTTATATTTTCTACTGATAATAGATTCATCTATATATTTTTTGGGTAAAGATATAACAATAGGATTTAATAATAGTAGCGTTTTGTTTCTGAATTATATCTAAGCATGTAATATGAAATTATACGCTTACACAGTAAAGTAAGTTCTGTTTTAGAAATATAAACTTGAGGCATTAACTAAAACAAAGTAAACTTTTTAGTTAATATAATTTATCAAACCTTTTCTTTGTCTTTTATTAAATATTTTATACATTTGATAGGTATTAAATTAAAAAATAAAAAATGAAAAAAACAATGATTTACCTACTTTTAACAAGCTTATTAGTAACATATAGCTGTGATGAAGAAGTAGAGCCTAGCGCATTAGAGCTAGCTGCTATTAACTTTCAATTGAATGAATCTATAGGAGGAAGGATACTATCTATAGAACCAGAGACTATAGATGGTGTACTTACCAATTTCGTAAAAATAGGAGTGCCTTATGACACTGATATTACTACGATACCTATTGAAGTAACATCTGAAGACATAGACAAAGTTACAATTATGCCAAGCATAAGTGAGCCTATTGATTTTACTGAACCTGTAAAATTTACTGTCAGTCAAAAAGATGGAGGTACTGATTACCCTGAAGTATTTTATGTGGTAGAAGTGATTAAAGACAAAAACACTGAAGCAATTCTTAGTTCTTTATCTCTGAATATTGACGGTGTTGATTATATTCCTTCAGATGATACTGATGGAACACTTACTTATACTGTCCCTAACGGAACTAATATTTCTAATGTGATACCCACAGCTGTTATTAGTGGAGACGCAACTATAACTCCTGGATCAGGGGCTGCTATTACCGACTTTGTAAATGGAGAATTTAAAGAATTTGTTGTAACAGCTCAAGATGAAGTAACAACAAAAACATATCAAGTTAAGATACAAGAATTAGAATATATAACATTACTTAAAACTCTTGTTATTAACGTGCCAGGATTCACTTATAATGCACATAGCACAAATGGAGTTGACAGGTATGTTGACCTACCAAAACAAGACTATTATAGTCATCCTATGACATTTATAGCAACTACAATAGGAGTAGGCACCACTACTGCAGCAGATGATGTAATGATTGAATCTAAAGAAGAGGTAAATAGCACGGCTGCTCCTATAATTGAATATTATATAAGAGGTTATCTCTTAGGCACTCCCAGAAAATTTACACTTTCCTCAGAGTCACTCAACATAAATTCTCAGGAATGTAGCATAACCTTCTCTCTTATTAACACCCCACTGGAACTTAACGCGTTTGCACTTTCACTTTCTCCAAGTGAGATATACGAAGGAGTATTTACAGGAAACAACATAGATATTACAGTTCCCTATGGAACAAATATTGGTAGTTTAACTAGCTCTAATAATATACATCCTGATCTAGGATTATATGAAACCGGAAGAAGTTTTGGCGGAGCCATGGTATTCGTAGAATTTGGTTATACTATGGATAATTCATTTGTTGATGGAGAACCTAAATCATTTACACTTCATGACAAATATGACTTCGAAAGTAGTATAGAATACCTTATAACTGTCAACGTAGAAAAACCTATTCTTCCTGTAATGAATGAACTTACTCTTTCAGGTTTTTCAGAAAGAAACAATTCAGTAATAGGTGTATTTACAGAAAATAACATAGTCTTTACAGTTCCCCATGGTTCAGGGATCAGTCTTAGTCCTACCTTTGAACATCTTAATATTGTAAATATGGATGCTAATTTGACAGAAGATGGAATAGAGAATCCTTCTGTAATAACGTCAGGCGACACTGTAGTCAACTCATTTTCTGAGGGAGTTCCAAAAACATTCACGTTAACTTCAAAAACAGACACAGATAACAAAGTTCAATATTCTATTACCATTAACATAGGAGAACCTGCTACCCCTGCGCTTACCGAGCTTACATTAGGTATTTCAGGAGGAAACAACTATCAAGGAGTGTTTACCGATAATAATATAGTTTTCACAGTTCCTCATGGAACTGACCTTAGTACTTTGTTACTTAAAACTAGTATAGAAGGTATATATTATCTGTTTGAAGACGCTGTACAAGGGGCTAAATTAATAAATGAGCCTCTAAGTAGTAATTTTATAGATGGAACGCCTATAACATTTTACCTATCTTTAGTCTCTGATATTATGACTGAAACACAATATTCTATCACCATTAATATTAGCGACCCTACATAGGGATATTTCAAAAGAAATTTTTCAAGTACACCATGGGTAATCATCGCTATTTGAATTAATATTATTAATTTTCAGGCATAAAAAAAACACATCATACATAGAACTAACTATCTATGATGTGTTTTTAGTTTATTTTATTATTTCCTATCTCCTAAAAACCTCAACATAAACAAAAACAGATTTATAAAGTCCAAATAAAGAGTCAAAGCTCCCATTATAGCTCCTTTTTTCTCTTGTTCAGCATCGTTAAAACCTCTTATTGCCATTTTTTTTATCTTCTGAGTATCGTAAGCAGTAAGCGCTACAAATATAAGAACACCTGCATAACCTATGATATAATTAAGCATAGAACTCTGCAAAAACATATTTACAACAGTCGCTATTATGAGACCTATAAGAGCCATAAAAGCAAAGCTACCTAAAGATGTAAGGTCCTTTTTGGTAGTAAAACCATAAAGACTCATTGCTCCGAAAGTAAGTGCGGTAACCATAAAAGTAGACGCTATCGATTCGCTAGTATAAATAATGAATATTATAGAAAGTGTAACACCTAACAGCATAGAATAAGCCAAATAAAGCAAAGTAGCTTTCTCTGCCGATATTTTATCGATAGACCCTGAGATATACCAAACCAGACCTATTTGAGCGAAAAACAATCCATAATAAAGTAATTTATTACTAATTATAGTCATTATAAGATCAGCATCTGAAGCTATATACATAGCAGTAAGTGCGGTTATGGCTAAGGCTATCGACATCCAACCATATACTTTATTCATAAAAGAAGCAACTGCTGATTTTTGCTCTTCTGAAGTTAATTCGTGTATCATATTTTTATTTTACGTTTATTAATTTACATTATTCTAATAGTTCTGACAAGATTTTCATCACATATATTAGTCGTTTTTTTTATTTTAATTGGTTTTTAATTTTCAAAAGCTCTTGTTTCACCCCTTCTAGGGTTATTATAACTTCGTGGTGATTGGCTACTTTCCCGTTACTGTTTTGCAGTCTGGTTTTGGCTCCTTCCAAAGTGTATCCTTTTTCTTTGACCAAATTATATACTAACTGTAAGTTTTTAATATCTTTTTTGGTAAAAAGGCGACTTCCTCTTGCTCCTTTTTTGGGATTTATTATTTCAAATTCTTTTTCCCAAAACCTTATCAAAGAAGGATTAACGTCAAAAGCTCTAGAGACTTCCCCTATTTTATAATAACTCTTGTCTGGTAAGTTTATATTCATATTAGTTAATAAACACTATAATTTTATCGTGAAAATACAAAATTTAAACGATTCTGACCATTAATTGTTTTGCCAATTCAAAGAAAGGCTTCTTTTTATCGTCTGATATTGTCATACTTTTCAATATCTCAAGAGATTTATCGGTGTATTCTTCTATTTTTTTATTTATCTCTAGGTCTATTTCATATTTCAACAACAACTTTTTAACTTCCTTTATTTTATTATCATCATCATTTTTTATACCCATCCATTTGGTTAGCGAATCTATATCTTGGTCGTTAGATTTTTCTAAAAATTTAAGTATCAAAAATGTTTTTTTGTTTTCGAGGATATCTCCTCCTATTTTTTTACCAAAAGTATCAACATTACCAAAAGTATCCAGATAATCGTCTTGAAGTTGAAAAGCCAGTCCTAAACTTTCTCCGAAAGCATAAAAATCTTCTGAAATCTCTTCTTCTCCTTCAGCTGCAACAACCCCCATTTTGAGAGATCCTCCAAGTAAAACTGCGGTTTTCAGTCTTATCATTTCTATATATTCATCTATAGAAACGTCGTTTCTACTTTCAAAATCGATATCCATCTGTTGCCCTTCGCAGACTTCCAGAGCTGTTTTAGAAAATATAGAGGCTAGAGATTTGAAAATATCAGCCTGATAACTTTCTAATTGCTGATAGGCTAGTATCATCATAGCGTCACCGGAAAGTATAGAAGTGTTCAAATTCCATTTTTTATGAACGGTAGGTAAGCCTCTTCTAAGGTCAGCTTTGTCCATAACATCGTCGTGGACTAAGCTAAAATTATGAAATATTTCTATAGCACCAGCCACCCCCAACGCACTTTTAGTACCTCCATTAATCGCTTGAGAACTCATAAGAGCCAGTATAGGCCTAAGTCTCTTACCTCCTATATTCATTATATATCTTATAGGTTCGTATAAGTTAACTGGTTGTTCTAGGGTTTTGAGAAATTCTAAATGTTCTAATATTATTTTTTTATACGGCATTTTTCTTCATTAATTTAGAGAGTATAAACATAGTAAATATTTGGTTGTTATTATTTTTAAAAAGCTATAAAAATCTGTTAAACAAAATGGAGATTATATTATAGTCAATACCAGTTTATCGAAGCTCTTTTTTATACCATCAGATAGCGATTCGGAATATTTGTTTTCTGACATCATAAACACTTCTCTTTTGAGTTCTGGGTATTTTATAGCTATAGGTACTAATATTCTAAATGCAATAATCCTTACAGAAGAGCTTTTGTGTATTGAAATCCATATATCGGAACATACGTCGAACAAAAGTCCTTCTATATCTTCGCCTATTTCTAGTTTTTCGACTATTCTTAGTAACTCTCGTTGCTGACTATCTTCTTTGATTTTTATCAGTTTTATTATTTCTAAAGAATATTTAGACAATCTTTTATCTTTTTCAGCCATGCAATGACCCAATAACCAAGAAGCTTTCCATGATACCCTATTATTATCCGAAAACATTATACTTACAAGCTTAGTGAAGTCACCTTCGTCTGATTTAACCTTTACAATCATATCTTTCAACTCCATACGTTCCAAAAGCATAATTTTAATTTCAGTATATTCCATTAGGCTAATATACTTATATTTATTTGCTATTCACATATACACGCCACATCACTTTTTAGACAAAGTTAATTATTAACTAGTTAGTTAATATGAATAACCGCCCCATAATTATCTTAAAATTAAGTTAATTATTTATTCTAGTCATGATATATTTACAAGTATACAAAACAAAGTATCTTAATTATATTTCTTAGAAAACTTAATTAAAAACCCAAACCTATTACATGAAAAATAAACACAAAACACTAAATACAAGGATGTTATATTTGTTTTTATTACACTCTAATGATCTTATCAATTCGCAAACCGATATCTATTTATCTAATTATTCAATAAAAATAAAACTAATGTTTTTAATATTCAATAAATTTCCGTTACTTGGCATTTTAAAATAACAGGTATTTTACATTCATATTTCATAATGTATTTCACTTTATATTTTAGAACAAAACAACAAATTAGAAAACTATTAAATTTAATTATTACACAAGATGAAACAAGTTTTTAGAACCTTAGCAATCACAGGATTGTTTTTCGTAGGTAAAGCAGCTACAACAGTGGCTTACGCAGCACCAATGTTACAAGAAGCAGGTAAAGAAGAAGCAGAGCAAACTTTCCACCAAATATTAAAACAACGATTTATAGAGGGAGAACCTTTCTTTATGGGTATAGTTTTGGTTGCATTGGTATTAGGATTGGCTATAGCTATCGAAAGAATAATCTATTTAAATTTGGCTACAACCAACACTGATAAGTTTATTTCTAAGGTAGAAGATGCTTTATCAGAAGGAGGAGTAGAAGCAGCAAAAGAAGTTTGTAGATCTACAAAAGGACCTGTTGCATCTATATTTTACCAAGGATTAGACAGATCGGGTGAAGGAATAGAAGCAGCTGAAAAAGCAGTGGTAAGTTACGGAGGAGTTCAGATGGGACTTTTAGAAAAAAACATATCATGGTTATCTTTGTTTATAGCTTTGGCACCGATGCTTGGCTTTATGGGAACTGTAATAGGTATGATTGGAGCATTTGACTCTATACAAGCAGCAGGAGATATATCGCCTACAGTAGTTGCAGGAGGTATTAAGGTAGCTCTTTTGACTACAGTATTTGGTCTTGTATCAGCTATTATCCTTCAAATATTTTACAACTATATAGTTGCAAAAGTTGATGCTATAGTTAACAATATGGAAGATGCATCTATTACTTTAATAGATATATTAGTAAAAACCAAAAAATAAGAAAGGATGAATAAAAAACTAAAAATAGCATTAACAACTTTGGTCTTTTTGATCTCTGCTACTGCTGCGTTTTTTATGATACGAGTTATGGCCAATAGCGATGCTATAAAAGCAGGCGATGTTGCCCTTCAGAACTCTATCGTAGATCCGTTCGTTACTTTTTCTAAATGGTTAGTTATACTAACTGTGGTTGTAACAATAGGATTCTCTTTGAGAAGCTTATTTTTGAACCCTAAACAACTTAAAAAGATAGTAATATCTGTTGTTTTTTTAGGAGTATTATTTTTCGTATGTTATATGATGGCATCAGATGCAGAGGTATTAGACTCTACAGGTGTTATACTTAAAAACGGAGAAAAAGGTTGGGTATCTAAAATAGTTAGTACACTAATAAACTATGCGATGTCTCTAGGGGCAATAGGTATACTATTATTTGGTCTAGGTTCTATTAAATCACTTTTAAAATAAATAATTATGGCAAGAAAAGAAACCCCAGAAATTGATGCAGGTTCTATGGCAGATATAGCTTTCTTGCTCTTGATATTTTTCTTAGTAACTACTACTATGGATGTTGATTCAGGAATCCCAGTTAAATTAACTGAGAAACAGGAAGAAAACGTAGACAAACCTATAGTGAAAGAAAGAAATGTCTTTGAAGTTAGTATTAACAGCAGAGATGAACTTTTGGTTGAAGGAGATGAGATGTCTATAGAAGAGTTAACCGAAGCAGCTATAAAGTTTATAGATAACGGTGGAGGATTAGGGAAGAAAGGAGATAATGGAGAAGATGGGACGTCATGTGATTACTGTGCAGGAGAGAAAGATGAAGCTTCGTCTGACCATCCTAACAAGGCAGTTATTATAATAGAGTCAAGTAGAGGTACTAGTTTTGGTATGTATGTTTCTGTTCGTAACGAGCTTTTGAAATCGTATAGAATACTTAGAAACATAGCTTCGACTAATCTACCCGAAACGGGAGGTCGTTCTTATGATCAATTATTGCTAGACTATAAAAATTCTAACAAGAAGGATGAAGACACTGAAGTATTAATAAAGAAAGTTAAAGGAATGTATCCTCAACTTTTATCTGATGTAGATCCTCAAAAATAAAATAAGATATGGCAAAATTTTCAAAAAAGAAAAAAGGATTACCGAAAATTAATACTTCGGCATTACCTGATATAGTTTTTATGTTGCTTTTCTTCTTTATGGTTACGACGGTTATGCGTCAGAACGATTTACTTATAAAGACTCCTAAACTACCTAATGCTACAGAAGTAAAAAAACTAGAGCATAAGAGTTTGGTAAGTACTATATTTGTAGGTAAAGCTAGAGATAAAGATAAAAAATATGGCGGTGGTGACCTTATACAGTTAAACGATAAGATAGCTACAGATAGAGATATCGCTAATTTTATACTTAACGAAAGAACTAAGCACAACGAAGAAGAAGTTCCTTATATGACTACTTCTATAAAAGCTGATATTAAAACTAGTATAGGTACTATTGTTGACATAAAAGAAGCATTAGTCGAAGTTAACGCTTTAAAACTAAGTTTCTCTACACGTAAAAGTGGTGAAGAAAACAAATAGATTTATCTAGTTATAAATTATTAAAAAAGGAAGATTTTATAAATCTTCCTTTTTTTTGTTTTAAAAACTCGCTTAATAAACGTAGATTTGTTTATAGTTTCTATTGTTATTTAATACCTGTTGTATTTTCTTATAACATATTACTCTATAAATAACCTAACTCATGAAAAACTCAATATATATATTAATACTAATCTGTTGTTCTTACACATATAGCCAAAACACCGACTTATATAAAGACAACAAATATCGTGAAGACCAGGTATATATATCAGCATTATATAATACCATAGTTAATAAAAGTGGAGACATTAATATAACAGGGCTATCTCCTACCATTAGCATAGGACTTATAAGAGATATTCCTCTTAATAAAAACAGAAATTTCGGATTAAGTATAGGTGCAGGATACAGCTACGAATCGTACAATAGCAATATAGGTATGCTTGAGTTTTATCCTAAAGATGTAAAATACGTAACCATACTTACTGAAGAAACAACAAAAAGTCAGTTCGCTCTTAATTCTATAGAATTCCCTATATTTATAAGATGGAGAACCTCTACAGCCTTAACTTATGACTTTTGGCGTGTATACATGGGTTTAGTTAGCAAATATGTGTTTTACAATAGTTACACTTACAAAGGAGAAAACGGAGACTTTAAACAATCTAATTTGAGTGTTCTAAACAAATGGACTTATGGGATACAATTAGACTTAGGATATGGAGCTATAAATGCAAGTATATACTATGGGCTTAATAGTTTTACAAAAAAAGCACCTTTAAATTCTGATTTAAACCCTATAAGCCATAATATTTTAAAAATAGGTCTTACTTTTTATATTTTATAAATCGTAACAATAATAAGCACAGGTCTCTTCTATAGATCTGTTTATTGGCTCTAACTCTATATTTACAGCGTTTTTGATCTTGTTATTATCATAAAAGGAAACACTATTAGCTCCTTTTATGCTAAATTTGGTTATCACCTGTGGATGTTTGGTAATAAGACTCATCAAATAATTGAGTCTCCACAATATACCTCCTGTTCTATTACCTATCTTTATAAATACTTTTTTTGCTTTAAAGCTTTTTGCGATGTATTGCAATACTTTTTTATGTGATATATTTTCGGAAACAAGTATAAATCTTTCATTTATAATATCCGAATTCATGAGTAAAACCATAGATGAAACTACGTCTTTTACGCCTATATATCCGGTAGACCCAACACTATAAAAAGGGAAATCATTATATACTCTTGAAAACATTCCTCCTATCCCCGATTTCCAAAAACCAGGACCTACTATAACTCCAGGATTAACTATCACCACAGGCACTCCCTCTTGACCACCCCTCCACACTTCCATCTCTGCAGCATATTTACTCATAGCATAGTCACTGTTCTTCTCAGAAGAGTCCCATTGAGAATTTTCATCTATTTTTTTATCACCCAAACCACTACCTACAGCAGCTATAGAGCTAACAAAACACAGCTTTTCTATTTTAAAATCTATACAAAGATTCACTATATTAGCTGTACCTGTCTTATTAGTTTCTTTTATTTGCTCTGCCTTAGCAGTATCGAACGATACCGCTGCAGCACAATGATATACTTGTTTAATCCCTTCAAAAGCTTCTTCTAACGAAGGAATATCACATATATCTGCTTCTACCCACTCAATACTAGAGAAAAGATCTTTATAATTGGAGCTATAATATCTAAAAACATTTTCAACAGCACTTACGTCGCTACTCTTGCGACGTATAGCTCTTAGCTTACAGCCTTCCGAAGAAAGCCTATATAACAAATGAGCTCCAACCAAACCTGTACCTCCTGTTATTAGTATCATACTGCAAATATAAGCTATTTAACTAGTAAAATGATGTTCTAATTCATTTAAGGTTTCTGAAGATGTTAATATATCTTTTATCAGCTCACCTTTTTCTAGTACTATTATTCTATCACATACATCGGTCACATGCCCCAAGTCGTGACTAGAAATAAGTAAAGTCATATTATTGTTTTGAGTATATCCCTTCAATACTTTCTTTAATTTTATCTGGGTACTAGGATCCAAATTAGCAAAAGGTTCGTCAAGTATAACCATTTTAGGTTCACCCATAAGAGCAGCTATTATACCTACTTTTTTCTGATTCCCTTTAGACAAGTCTCTAAGGTATTTTTTCTTCCCTAAAATCTCTCCATTAAATATCTCTGAAAACGGCTTCAAAAACTCACTTACATTAACCCTGGTCATACCTCTTAATTCTCCTACAAAACAAAAATACTCCTCTGGAGTTAAATACTCTATTAGGAAGCTTTCATCTATAAAAGACCCTGTAAAGTTTTTCCATTGCTCACTTTTATTTACTTGTATATCCTGATTGATAATATGCCCCGTAGTAGGAGGTATTAGGTCTAATATCAAATTAAACAAAGTAGTTTTACCTGCCCCATTATTACCTACCAACCCTAAACTAGTACCTGCTTTTATATTTAATTCGTCTATCTTTAATACGGTTGCATCTTGATATACTTTTGTTAAATTATTTATCTGTAACATATTTCTATTTTTTATCCTATTTGACTAAATCCTGCTATCATTTTATACTTACTCGCCTTATATCTTTTAACTATTGCTTTTAGTATTATTTTATTCAACACTATACCTATAATACCCAAAATAGCCAATGTTAAAATACCTGCATTAAAGCTTATAAATTTATAAGGTATATAAAACAGTAGTATCGGAGCCAACATAAGTGGTATAGAACTAAGCCATTGGGCTGCTCCTGTTCCCTGGTAATTGAAGGCTGCCTTTTTGTCTAACTCTATTTTCTTTTTATTAAAAGAACCAAAAAACAATATAACTAACGAATTAACACCTATATTGTAAAGCATAGCTGCCAAATGCAACCATAATATATGCCACCCAAAATAAACATAAGGAGTACTTAGTATAAAGCTAATAACAACACTCATAGTCATAAGCCTTAGTTTAGCTTCCAAATACTGATGATATTTGAAGTTTTGACTCATAAGCATTTTGTAATACGCTCCATCCCAAGCAGGAATAAACTGCCCGAAATTAATCATAAATATACCTGTTATAAATATACCTACAAACACTAACATAGGCTTCATATCTACCATATAAGTATCATTTGTATAGAATATAAGTCCATAAGCAAAACCTATCACAAGTATAAATAAAGTAGATTTAGGTCTTTTGTTTCTCCAGATTAGTTTAAGGTCTAACTGAATAAAAGGAGCTAAATCACCAAATTTACTTGTCCATTTCATTTCAGAAGCATTTACCTCTTTCACCTCCTTTTTGAAAGCATCGTCTAAAGTCATTTTACCTTTTAAAGAATTGAATAAAATATAATAAGACAACGATAATAAAATCAATGGAACAATCAGATATATAGAACTACCGGTCAATACAGATATAGCATAGCCTAATAAAGAATTAAAATCGACTATTCCGAAGTTATTAAGCCCCATAAATGTTGCTAAAACTATAAGGGTTGGTAAAAATGATAAATCTTTGTCTGAAGTTTTTATTTCGTTTATAAAGTTAGAAAAACTAAGAATAAGAGTCGTCATTAGCATAAACATAAACCAAGAAATAACTACCGATGCTTGGTAACCTTCTATAAGTAAAACCACACAATATGGTATCATAAAGAATATAGGTAATATATTAAATATCGATGTAGTAGACCTCAAGAGCAAATAGTGTGCTATTTTGGTTTTCTTTATATCTAGTATAAGAAAAGGTTTAGCATTCATTACTGGTAGTTTTTGCAGAGCAAACCTAATAGCTATATTAGCTATAATCCAATAAAACATAAAGTTATTAATTATAACAAAAGGATCTTGATCTGGTAATTGTTCTTTAAGAATATAAAATCCTCCTACTCCTAATCCTACAAATATTAATATAAAATACAGAGCCAAAAAGCCCATTAATATCTTAATACCTATACTTTTCTGCCAAGCAGCAGAACGAAAAAACTGTTTCCATTCTAAACCTATTAAGTTTGTATTCATATATGTTTTTTGTTTGACGGCTAATATAGGTTTTATTTAGTAAACAACAATATAACATATAAGCATAAAAAAAACCCTCTCTTTATTAAAAGAAAGGGTTTCGAATTGTACAGGCGGAGAGACTCGAACTCTCACACCTTGCGGCACTAGATCCTAAGTCTAGCGTGTCTACCAATTCCACCACGCCTGCTCATTTTCTGAGTGCAAATATAGACTACTTTAACAGAGTAGCAAAGGTTTTTTTACCTTTTTTTATATAAAAAAACAAGCCCTTGTAACTAGTTGATACAAGGGGTTGTTAAGGTTAAATAATCTTTTATTAATATTCAAAAACCACTCCGTTAGGACCAACTCCCGTAGGTATTTCAAACTTATAAGTACCTTCTGAGTCGAAACAAAAAACAGAACCAGTCGAAACATAATCCGTAGCTGCAGCTCCTATATATATATCACCACTAAGAGACTCTATGTTTATAGAATATGGATAATCTATCAGACTAGAGTCTTTTAATAAGTCTACTTCATCTAATGTCTGTGTTTCAGTGTCAAAAGACATAAAACTAGGAGCATTAACATAGTCGTAAGAATACAAATAAGCTTTATTACCATTTATAATGAAGTTAGAAACTTCTATATCGTAAGTAGCCATTAAAGTATCTGTAGTACTACTTATATAGTTAAAAGTAGGAGTTTCTTCTGTATATGGGTAAACCCCTCTTGTATTTAAAAATACACGTCCTGAATCATCAGCTTGTATTTTATATGGATTTACAGGAACTACTATTTTTTTTATTTCTTCGAAAGTACCCAAGTTTATTACCGAAACAGTATTATCGTAGGTTGGGGCGTTAAAACCACCAGAATTACAAACATATAATTTGTTTTTAGCAACACATATACCATCAGGATTCAAACCTACTTTTATTTCTGATACTATCTCTAAGGTAGCAATATCTATTTTAGTCACATATCCATCGTAAGAGGTAACATATGCATTATCGTTAGCAAAGGCTATATATCTAGGAGACATACCTACTTCATTTCCATCGATTGTTCTAAACATAGGTATTTTCTTTATAGATTTCTGAGTTAGTAAATCTATAACTTCTACCTGATGAGACCCATTTACAACTATATACATATAATCCCCATAAACCTTCATATCGTTAGGAGTATCTCCTAGCCCTCTGCTGTTTTGTAGTTCAAAAAAACCTTGAGTTACAGATTCATCTTCGGCATTGTAATAAGTCATAGACGCATTATTTTGACCATAAGCTCCTTCACTAAGTATATATACCGATTGTAAACTTTCTACGACAATCTCCTCTTCTGAACTATCGTAACAGCTTACCAATGTAAATGCTACTAAAAGTAATACTAATAATTTTTTCATCTTTCTTTGTTTTATTGTTTGTTAAATTTTTATTTGTAATGATAGCCTATAGTTTCTACCAGGCATGGGGTAGTTTTTTATTATCTCGTACGACTTATCGAATACATTCAATATATCTAATTTAAGCTTTCCTTTTATATGTTTAAACTTGAAATCTTTAATAAAAGATAGACTACTGTCGTTGTATCTGTTTATTTTGTTGTCGTCTATATTTTGTTTTACACTATAAGTATGTCCCGAAAAAACAGAACTAAAAACACTAGTAAACCAATCATTTTTATATTCCAAACGCATAGATCCAGAATTTACAGGAGTATACTCTAGTTGATGACCATAAGTAGAGCTTTCTTTATCTATATCGGCTACGCTCTGAAACATATATGTACCCGAAAAAGTAATACTATTGTTTTCTAAATTTAGTTTCACTCTGGTGTTAAGATCGAAACCGAATATTTCGACCTCTCCTTTGTTAACCATAGACGTAATATTACCTCTAGGGAGTGCTACTATTTTGTTAAATACTTTATTATGGAAAAATTCCAAATTGTTGATAAAAGAAATATCTCTACTAGGTTTTTTGACGTACCACGAGATTCCTAATCCGTATTGTTTAGAGTCCTCAGGATCTAATACTCTAGAGCCTATTTCTGTATAATACAAATCGTTAAAACTAGGGTTTCTAAATATTTCTTTATAAAACGTTTTTAGCAGTAAATTACCATCACCTTTTATATCGTAAGACAAAGACAATGAAGGATTATATCTCTTTATGTTTTTTGCAGGCTCTCCTATCTCTACCGATTCTAGTACTACGATATGAAGCAATGTTGCTTGCATAGAAAACTTATTTATATTTTTAGTCATAGAAATAGCAGTCAAAAAACTATTTCTGGTCGGAAAGGGAAAATCAGATTTGTTAGAATCCATCGTGTTTCTGAAATAATCAGAAGAGATGGAAAAAGAAGTGTTTTCATAATATTTATACAAAAGAGAACTTGAAAAATATAACTCATCTTGATTATATACATCATCCTTTCCTTTCCCGTTAAAAAAATACTTATCTAAATACCTCAGATAATCTTTAGAGTATTTAGTGTTTATTTTTATAGAAAACTTAGAGCTTAATTCAGATTCCAAACTCAATTGCCAGTATTGTTTATCGTCCCAAAGTCTATCATAACTAGTATGGTCATAAAAATCTGTAAATCCTGGCAAGCCCCTTTCACTACTATAAGAGTAATATTTCCCAAATATTTTGGTTTTATCATTGTCATAAAACACACTTATCTCGGTATTATACGATTCCAAATCTGAATTTTTACGTATCTTTTCTGCTGTTTCTACTCCATTATAAAGAATAAATGGAAAATCCCCGTCTAAAGAAGTATATGCTTGGTAAGCACTAATACTTATATTGTCCGATAATTTATATTCTATAATAATAGAAGGACTAATTAAACCAAAAGAGCCTGTTTTTACCTTCGCTTTTGCGTTAAATTTATCATTATCATCAAAAAAAGGTTTTTTGGTAACTATATTGATCATACTAGCCGAAGAAAAATTTCTAGCTGGTAAGAAAATAGACTCAGGACTACCTATCGAAAGGGAAATTGCCTCTATATTGTCAGTGGAGAATTTACCTAAATCTATCTGTCCACTTTGCGAGCTATTAATAACTACTCCATCGTAAGATACTTTTGTGTGAGTTGTTCCTAAGCCTCTAACCGAAATAGTTTTGATACCCCCTAAGCCTCCGTAGTCTTTTATGTTCACTCCTGAGAACTGCTTTAGTAAGTCTCCTATATCCATAGATCCAGAAGCTTCTATTTTCTCAAAGTTTAATATTTGAAAATTGGTTTTGACAGGCTTTCTTATATGTTTATCAGCTTTTAGCTTTACAGTAGGCAAAGTATCTATAGTTTTATTTTGTGCCAAAACTATACAAGTATGGCATACACATAAAATCAAAAACAAACTAATAGTTTGGTTTTTAAACATAAAGAAATGATTTACTATTATAAAAGCGCATAGTTTCTCGATCCACGGAAAAACAAATACTACGTCTACGGCAGGTCTTCTGGCTCACCTTTAGAACTTAAAAAAGCCTTCCCGATAATAATCAGTGGCAAAGTATTTTTATAAGTCTGTCAAACTAATGACTAGGTTTACAGCAACGGGCTTGCTCAGGATTTACACCTGATTCCCTTTTAATAACCTTCCTCGAAAAAGAAGGTTAACCATATTTTGCGAAAATAGTTATTTTTTTCATATATCGAAGCATAAACCTTTTTTAATATATTCATAGAAAATAAATTAAAATGATTATTTTTGCCGCACTAAATAGTCAATAAATGATACATTCTTCAGAAACAGCAAAACAATCAGCTAGGATACTTTTAGAAATAGAAGCCGTAAAATTTCAGCCAGAAAATCCGTTCACCTGGGCATCGGGATGGAAATCGCCAATATATTGCGACAACAGAGTTAGCCTTTCCTTTCCTAAAGAAAGAAAGTTTTTAGCTAACAGCTTTGCCGAAATAATAAAATCTAAATACAATAATGTTGACTATATAGCTGGTGTAGCTACAGGAGCCATAGCTATAGGTGTTTTGGTTGCTGACATATTAGATATACCTTTTGTGTATGTAAGACCTGAACCTAAGAAGCATGGTAGAAAAAACCAAATAGAAGGATACTTAAAAGAAAATAGCTCGGTGATAGTTATTGAAGACCTTATAAGTACTGGTAAAAGTAGTTTAGATGCTGTATCAGCACTTAAAACCGAAGGAGCTAATGTATTGGGAATGCTTGCTATATTTAGTTATGGTTTCGATATAGCTACTGAAAATTTCAAGAAATACGACCTACATTTAGATACATTAACATCGTACGATTACTTAATAGAGCAATCGGTAGAGCTTAATAAAATAGATGAAAGCCAAATAGAATTATTAAAAGACTGGCGTAAAGACCCTAGTAACTGGAAAAAATAAACCCAAATGAATATATCTAAAAAGAATATAATAGTAAACAAAACACCTGAACAACTATTTGAATTACTTGATAAGCCTGAAAACTTCAAGGACTTAATATCAGATAAAGTTAAAGACTTCGAAGCAAGAGAAACTTCTTTTAGCTTTAAATTCAAAGGAATGCCATCGGCAATAGTTTTGCATATCTTAAACAAAGAGCCATTCTCTAAAATAGAGATAGGTACCAAGAACTCGCCTATGAGTGTAAACATAAACATAAGTATTACTCCGCAAGGTAGCGATCAATCGGTGGTCAATATTGAGTTTGAAGGAGGCTTCAATGCTATGGTTGCTATGATGGTCAAAAAACCTTTAGGAGTTTTTATGGACGATATGGAGAGTAACTTAATGAAATTATAAGTCTTATATTACCTATTACATAACCTAAAACAGCCTGCGTAAAGCGGGCTGTTTTAGGTTATGACACTCTTGTAAAAACTGTAAGACTGTACTTAATCCCAAACTAGGTGACTGTTGCATATATTGCAGTTACGGAACTATTGCTTGTCCTCTTATACAAGAAAACAAAAAAGGTGATGATTCCAACTATCACTAGACGTTTTGATAAGTAAAAATCATAGTAAATATGTGTTTTATTATCATTAACAACTAGATACTACTCTAAAAATACTCCTATAGTTCGATATTATAGAGCTTTAGGCTGTAATTATTCTAAATAAAATTATACATTTGCTGAGAAATTTCAGCCTAATGAAACGTACTATTAATATCATCTTCTTATTTATAACAATCTTTTCGGTTTACAACTGTAAACAGGACGAAAACTCTGATTTCGACACCAAAGGGATGTTGTATAACTATTCTGTAAACATGATAGAGCCTGCTTACAAGCAGTTGGATGAACTAAGTAGGACTCTTAAAGAAACTTGGATTTCTTACAAGAATGAAACCAAAAATATAGACGACTTACAAACTGCTTGGACTAATCTTTTTATTCATTGGCAAACGGTTAATATATATAATCTAGGTCCATCGGGAGACTATATAATAACCAAAAGTTTGGCTCATGATATAGGTACATTTCCTGCCGATACTGATATATTAGAAGAATATATAGAACTAGAAAAAGCTCCACTTATTAACAAAGAATCTAATGCTAGAGGTATATTTACTTTGGAATATTTGTTTTTTGCCGATGGCTCTAAAGACATTCTAACAGAAGAAAAGCGAAGTAAATATATAGATATTATTATGGAACTTATGCTGGCTGATATCAATTATGTTTATACGCAGTGGTCGGCAACCTACAGTACTATATTCGTTTCGAATACTGGTAATAGTACTTCTGAATC
Source organism: Flavobacteriaceae bacterium (assembly GCA_013215105.1). Taxonomy (GTDB): domain Bacteria; phylum Bacteroidota; class Bacteroidia; order Flavobacteriales; family Flavobacteriaceae; genus DT-33. Next base: position 20,214 of record JABSPL010000152.1, on the reverse strand, counting down.
TACTTCGTTATTGTTCAATTCGTTTCTGCAATCATTTGAGTTTATCAAAAACATAAAACTTAAAGAACCTTTACTAAAAACAGGTGACGAAAAGCTAGAAAATTACGTAGAAGCTTTTTATTCTAACCAAGGAATAAGAGCATTAAAGCTAAACATAAAAACCATAATAGAAGTATATAAAGGTTATGACAACAACACACAATATAGACGGTTTAGGTTTTGCCGATTATATGGCTTATTCTAACCCTGACAAGGATCTTAATCAAGAGATATTAGATAAGTTAAGCCAGATAGAAACACTAGTCAACAAACTAAAAGATAGCGAAAACTTACACGAACTAAGCTTAGCTAAAGACCAAAGGTTAGTCGATTTGTACGATAATATGCAAGCTTTTGTTAAGTACCTAAAAACTGACATACCATATCACCTAAAGATTGCTATCACTTTTACTAGTGACGATGGAGACTGATAAGGTCACAAAACTACAATAACGAACAAAATAAAATAACAATAATAAACAAAGATGAACATTTCAAAATTAAAACAACTATTACTTGCATTGGCTATATTTCCAGTCTTATTTTCGTGTAAAGATGACGATGCTGCTACGGTAGCAGTATCCGAGGAGTTAAAAATAGATGTTGTAAGTAACTATTCTAATATAGTATATAATACTTACCTTGATAGTCATACTACTGCTGTAGAACTACAAACTGCTATAACTGCATTTACTGCTACACCAACTGCTGAAGGACTTACCGATGTACAAAACTTATGGTTAGCTGCTAGGTCTCCTTACGGGAAAACTGAAACTTTCCGTTTTTATGACGGACCAATAGATGATGCTAACGGACCTGAAGGACAGCTTAACGCTTGGCCTATGGATGAGTCTTATATTGACTATATAGTTTCTGGAGATGCTAATACTGAAGTAGCAGGAGGTATAATAAACAATACTACTGATTACCCTGAATTAACTAAAGAAATAATACTAGGTAGAAACTTACAAACTTCGGATGAGTCTGATGTAACTGCAGGTTACCACGCTATAGAGTTTTTATTATGGGGTCAAGACCTTAGCTTAGAGTCTGCAGGACAGAGAGCTTATACTGATTACTTAACTGCTGAAGGATCGACTAACCTAAACGGAGACAGAAGAGCTCTTTATTTAAATATAGTAACCGAAATATTGGTTGAAGATCTTGCATTTTTGGTAGACCAATGGGGAGAAGCAGGAGCATACAGAACTACCTTTGAAGCAATGGATCAAATAGAAGCTATCACTAAAATAATAACTGGTGTTGCTACTTTGGCTAGAGGTGAATTAGCTGCTGAGAGAATAGCACCAGGTATAGATTCTGAAGATCAGGAAGATGAACATTCTTGTTTTAGTGATAATACTCATAACGATATATTAGAAAACATAAACGGTATGTTTAATGTTTATAAAGGTGCCTATACTACTGTATCTGGTAATAAAATATCAGGATCGAGTATATCAGAGGTTACTCAAAAACTAGACAGTACTTTAGCTAACAAAATAGATGCTTCTTTTACTAAGCTTAACGTATTAGCTAAGTCTGAAATCATTAATCCTATCGATGTAGCTATAACTACTGAAGATGGTAAAGCTAAACTAGAAGAAATAGTAGCTGAACTAAGAATATTGTCTGATTTATTAGTTAATTTAGGTCCATTATTGGATGTTAAAATAAGCAACTAATAGTCACAACAACTTATTAATAATATAAAATATTATTAATACAATGACTTAGAGTATTTACTCTAAGCCATTGTTCTAGTTTATACAAACGACTACCTAATGAAGAAATTACTAATGATTACGCTTAGTCTTTTGGCTTTATCTTGTTCCAAAGACAATGAAGATGAATACAAAACTCTTATATCAGAATATTCGGGAGGAGAAATAATGACAACCTTTGATATATCTATAGACTTGTTTGGTAGGTCTCCCAATGGGCTATCGACAGATGATTTTATAAAGTTCTCAGGGGGTAATTCTCTTTTCCGAAGAAACTGGGTTGCGGCACCTAGTTCGGTATCGTCACTTGACGGATTAGGGCCGATATTTAACGCTCGCTCTTGTGGGGCTTGTCACTTCAAAGACGGTAGAGCAACTCCGCCAGACTCCTCAGGTAAACTTATACTTAACGGGCTACTGTTTAGACTAAGTATCGCAGGAACCGATGATCATGGAGGACCTTTGCCCGACCCTAACTACGGAGGTCAATTACAAGACGCCGCATTAAAAAACACGGTTGTAGATGGCATAGTCAGAAACCTCCCTAGCGAAGGCAATGTGAGAGTTACCTACAAAGAAGAAGCAGGTAAATATGCCGACGGAACTACTTATAGCCTTAGAATACCCAATTATGAGTTTTACAACCTAGAGTTTGGAGAGCTACAAGGCGGATTTATGTTTTCGCCTCGTATAGGTAATCAACTTCCTGGGCTTGGGCTTTTGGAAAATATTTCGGAAATGGATATACTTGCTAATGCCGATGTTGATGACTATAACCAAGACGGAATAAGCGGTAAACCTAATTATGTATGGGATATTGAAAACAATAAAATGACTCTTGGTAGGTTTGGATGGAAAGCTAATCAGCCAAGTTTGAGACAGCAAATAACAGGTGCTTTTAATGGTGATATGGGTATTACTTCTAGTATATTTCCCAAAGACCATACTACAGCTATACAACAACCTTTATATTCGCAGATACCTAATGGTGGTGAACATGAACTGTCGGACGATAGTCTAGAGAGTATAGAAAAATACATGAAACTGTTATGTGTGCCTTCGTTCAAAAACCATGACGATGAAGATGTGTTAAGAGGTAGAGAGATATTTGACGATTTGAAATGTTCGTCATGTCATATACCCGATTTCACAACGACTGACCAAGGTTTAGAACCTTTAAGAAACCAAAAGATACATCCATATACCGACCTGTTATTACACGATATGGGCGATGGTTTAGCAGATAACCGCCCTGACTTTGACGCTAATGGTAACGAATGGAGAACTCCACCCTTGTGGGGAGTTGGGCATATAGAAAGAGTAAACGGGCATACCTTCTTGCTACACGATGGTAGAGCCAGAAACGCCGAAGAAGCAATACTATGGCATGGTGGAGAGGCTCAGCAAGTAAAAGAGAACTTTACAAAGCTATCTACTGAAGATAGAGCTTCACTTCTTAACTTCCTTAGTAATTTGTAAGTATATAGCCGTTTTTAATAAAACCAACAAACCTAGCTATGATGATTCGTAGCTAGGTTTGTTGGTTTATTTTCTATTATTTCTACTAATATAAATTATTGACGTTTTAGGTTATTTATTAGTTTTATATTTATTCAGATATATTGATAAACTTATAATTAAGGAAGATACTCCTGATATAAGTATGCTATATGTACCAATATTACTTTCGAAATTAAAACCTTTATTTATTATTGCAAATCCTATAAAAATAGATATTTGAACAACTCCTAATAGTATTAAAGTTAATTCTAATTTTTTCATATTTAAAATTTTGATATTGTTAATTATTAATCTCTTTGCTTTTCACGGATATATACTGCTATTATCAAAGATATTACTAGCAATAAAGAGTCTATCCATATAAATTCATTTTCAGATAGTCTTCTCAATGAAAAGACTATAAGTGAGACTACACCTGCGTATTGTAATACTCTTATATTGATTCTTTTAAATATACAATAGCTTTATTAATTCTTGTTTTGTTTCTTTTTAAGATAATATGACCATGGAAAAGATAAGAAACCTATTGATAATGCTATATTATAAATAACCTTGGGTATATTGAAAATATTAAGAAACATATTGTTAATTACTACCAGCATAGCTATAAAAGATATTGCCATATAGATGTATATGAATGCTTTTTTCATGAGTTTATTCTTTCTGTAAGATTCCGCAAATTATAAAAAATACGGTTATCTCTATGGTTTAAATATATTTTTATTTCTTATATATCATCTTTTACCATCCAAATAATAATAAAAGATGATATATTTGTTATAGTTGGTTAATACAACTTCTATAAACCAACAAAAACAATCATGGAACCACAATACTACAGCCCTAAACAGAACCATACCAGAGAGCTAAAGGCTATATCTTTTATGTTTATTATAGTCCTAATAGGTACTATAGGGTATATAACGATAGAAGACTACTCCTTTATAAATGCTGTTTATATGTCAATATTGACCATTTCGACAGTAGGTTATGGCGAAATAGAACCTTTGTCGGACTATGGTAGGCTTTTTACAAGTATCTATATATTGGTATCTATAAGCGTTATGGCATATGCCGTTACAGTATTATCCGAAAAAATACTTAGGAATGCTTTATTGCAAAACATGGAAACCAGACGAATCAAAAGAAAAATAAGCAAGATGAAAAATCATATAATAATAGTAGGTATAGGCAAAACAGGAAGACAAGCAATGCTTAAACTACAGCAAAGGAAAAAAGAGATAGTCATAATAGAAAAGAATATTCAGAAGACAGAGCTACTACCCAACCTAAAGGGAATAACTGTAATAATAGGAGACGCAACCATAGACGAAGTACTGATAAAAGCTAATATAAAAGAAGCAAAACACCTAATAACAACCTCGTCGAACGACGCTGACAACCTGTTTACGGTACTATCGGCAAAACAGTTAAACCCGAAGCTTAATATAGTAAGCCGATCGTCTTCGGAAAGTACCAATGCTAAGCTCAAAATAGCTGGTGCATCGAGAGTAATAATGTCGGACAAAGTAGGTGGTGAACATATGGCAGCACTCATTGCTCACCCCGATGTAGTAGAGTTTGTCGAAAACCTTTCGTTTGACGAATCGGGTAATTCGGGCTTAGTAGAACTAAGTGTAGAATCGTTACCCAAAGGGAATATAGGTAAAAGCATAAGAGAAATAAACATTAGGAAGATGACTGGCTGTAATCTGATAGGCTATAAAACAAAAGGAGGTGAGTATATAATAAATCCTTCCGCAGATATGACTGTGCATAAAGGTGGTAAAATGATAGTATTGGGTAATAAGGAGCAGGTTGGGAAATTGAATAATATATGTGTGTAGTGGCGTTGCACTACAACGCCACTACATACAAAACGTCATGAAACGTCAAGCCAAAACCATATGACCCAAAACACAAAACAGCAGATATCTTATTGATATCTGCTGTTTTGTGTTTGTTAATTTACCTTATTAGGCTTGTAAATTACCGTTATAGGTTAGTCTTTAAAGAACCTTTTGAATCCTATTCTCTTTAACATCTTTTTTTCAAAAGCCCAAAAGAACTTGAATTGTCCGAATAGTGTACCTACTATTACCAATGTTATTTGGTATATAGTAAATATCAAAAGTATTCTAACAGGCCAGAAAAGGAAAGGATTAGTTACACCTTGTACTAAACCTAAAAAACCTAAAAGAGGTTTACCTATATAAACTGCAAAAGAGCCATTAATAGAAAATACTAAGAATATAATAAGTATTTGAAAGTTAGTTTTTACTCCCCAGCGTTGTTTTAATTTCTCCATTCTAAATATATATAGTTCCAGACCTTATTAGTTTAGGTCAAAATAGTGCACACAACAGGACTCGAACCTGCACGTCCAAAACGGACACTAGCCCCTCAAGCTAGCACGTCTACCAATTCCGCCATGTGTGCTTATAGTTTGCAAATATAGATATTCCTATTACTATATGAGTGTATTTTTGATATATTTGCTGTATAATTTTTTACTATGGACAAAATAATACTTTTGGGGTATATGTGTAGCGGAAAGTCAACTATAGGTAAGATGGTTGCACAAAAGCTAAACCTTATATTTATAGACCTAGACCAGTATATAGAAGAACACGAAAAACTATCGGTAAGCGATATATTTGCTCAAAAGGGAGAAATATATTTCCGTACTGTCGAAAACAAATATTTAAAACAACTTATTAGCAACGACCAATCCTTTGTATTATCGTTAGGAGGAGGCACTCCTTGTTTTGCGGGTAATATGGATATAATAGCTGATCAACCGTCATTTTATTTACAGGCTAGTATCAAAACTCTGTCTGCTCGTATTAGCTCCGAAAAGCAAAACAGACCATTAGTAGCTCATCTTAATAACGAAGATATACCCGAATTTGTAGCCAAACATCTGTTCGAAAGAAATGTGTTTTATTCTAAGGCTAGTAATATTATAAACATCGATAATAAGTCGATAGATAGTATAAGTGATGAAATAATAGAAGAAACCAAATCTCTAAGTAAAGGAGAATGAATCTCTAAGTAAAGGAGAATGAATCTCTAAGTAAAGGAGAATGAATCTCCAAGTAAAGGAGAATGAATCTCCAAGTAAAGGAGAGCGAGTCTCCAAGTAAAGGAGAGCGAGTCTCTAAATATACAGTTTCTCTCAGGTCATTTGATAAGAGCTATACTTATACCAAATAAGCCCCAGTTTTACCATTTTCAAAACTCACCTTTATATGTTCTTGCAGAGTGGTACTAACCGATATCCCTTTATAGTCAGCTTTTACTGGATATTTCTTATGGTTACGGTTAACTAATACAGCTATTTTGAATTGGTTTAGGTTTACTTCCAAAAAGTACTTTACACCATGTATAAGAGTTCTGCCTGAGTTCAAAACATCGTCTATAAGTACTATAGATTTATCCTGATAAAAAGAAGAATCCACACTAGTTGTTATCTCTTTCTTAGGGTCTTTTTTGTTTATAAATACTTCTATAAGGCTAAGTTTTATATCACTTACCTTTTCGATATCTTTATATATTCTTTTGGCAAACTCATATCCATTACCCGAAACACCTATCAATATTACCTCTTGTTCATTAGCATTGTGTTCTAATATCTGATAAGCTATACGTTTTGTTTTGTGTAATATTTGCTCTTGAGTTAATATTATTGATTCATTCATCTATATTGTTTTTTGTATAAGCATGACTTTTTTGTATCTATATGATATGAGCAATACCTAATAGTAAAGATATAAAAAAAGTAGTTAACGCCAGTTTTTTTAATTCAGGGTCTAGTCCTTTACCATTTAGTCTATATACTCTCACCAAATGATTAATTATGGGTCTTATAGCGAACAGAAACACAAGGTTATTAGGGCTTTTTAATTTTATAAAGCTAAATACAGATATCAATACTATAGCTATTATTATTATAATAAAGTGATATATTTTAGAACCTTTGGCTCCTAATTTTACAGCCAAGGTCATCTTACCTGCTTTTTCATCAGGTATTCTGTCTCTCATATTATTGAGATTCAACACCCCTACCGAAAAAAGACCTATTGCTATAGCTGGCAATAGCAGTATATAATTAAACTCCTTGGAGTACAAAAAATACGAACCCAAAACGCTAACTAAACCAAAGAATATAAACACAAACACATCGCCTAAGCCTCTATAACCGTAAGCCGAACTACCAACTGTGTATTTGATAGCAGCAGCTATACTTCCCAGTCCTAGTACAAAAAAGAATAAACTATATATAAAATTCTCCCTTCCGAAGGATATATATATAAGTATTATAGCCGATACTATACTCATAACGCTAGTTATAAGTATAGCTTTTTTCATTTGAGTTTTGCTTATTTCACCACTTTGTATGGCTCTCATAGGCCCTACTCTATCTTCGTTATCGGTACCTTTTACGCTGTCGCCATAGTCGTTAGCAAAGTTAGATAGCACCTGAAACAATACAGTTGTTAGCACCGAAAACACTGCTATATATATATTAAAAAAACCTTCTCCAGCAGCTATCATCATTCCCAAAACTATCCCTGATAGTGAAAGCGGCAAGGTTCTTAGTCTTGCCGCTTTTATCCAATGTATCATCTTCATATTCTTAAAAAATATTAGTAGCTAACATACTCTGTAACTTCTAGCCCGTAACCAGTGATACCTATACGTTGTTTTGCTCTTTTATGTTCCGATATAACACTAATCTTACTTATACCCATATTATGAAGTATCTGAGCACCTATTCCGAAGTCTTTATCGTCCTTTTGTACCGACTTAACTATATCTTCTTGGCTAGCTCCAAATCGTTTAAATAACTTCAACTTACGTAGTATAGTTTCTGAGTTAGTCTTCTTTTTTATAAACACTACTACTCCTTTTCCTCTTTTCTCTATAAGCCCAAATACTGAGTCAAGTTTATCTTTAGTATCAAAAAGAAGGTTACTTAGTATATCGTCTTCTACACCCGAAGACAGTACTTTTACTAGTATACTTTCATCTTTTTCCCAAATCCCTTTGCTTAACGAAAAGTGAACATTACCGTTAGTAGTTTGTCTATAAGCTCTTAGTCTATAAGAACCGTATTTGGTTGTTATTTCGAAGTCTTCTATCTTTTCTATAAGTGAGTCGTGTCTCATTCTGTACGACACTAAGTCTTCTATAGATATTATCTTAAGGTCAAACTTCTTTGCTATTACTTTAAGATCAGGCATTCTAGCCATAGAACCATCTTCTTTAAGTATTTCTACCAAGATACCAGCTGGCTTAAGCCCTGCAAGCCTTGCTAAGTCTATACTAGCTTCGGTATGCCCTGTACGTCTTAGCACTCCTCCTTTTTTGGCTCTAAGTGGGAATATATGCCCTGGTCTACCTAAGTCAGATGGTTTAGTATCTTCACTGACAAGTGATTTTATGGTCTTAGACCTATCGCTAACCGATATACCAGTAGTACAACCATGTCCTTTTAAGTCAACAGATACGGTAAAAGGAGTTTCGTGTAGCACAGTATTAGCCTTTACCATCATACTAAGCCCTAGTTTTTTACATCTATCGCCAGTAATAGGAGCACATATAAGTCCTCTACCGTGAGTTGCCATGAAGTTAATCATCTCTGGGGTTACCATTTCGGCAGCAGCTATAAAGTCACCTTCATTCTCTCTGTCTTCATCATCGACAACTATAACTACTTTACCTTTTTTTATGTCTTCTATTGCTTCCGTAATACTATTTAAAGTATTATTAGTATCTGCTTTTTTCATTTTTTACTTTTTATAAGTCTTAATAAACTATCGAACACTCCTTTAAAATTAAAAATACTTTTATCTGTATATGCTATATATGTCAACATCAACGCTACTGGTAGCATTATGATTGTAGAAAACCAGCCCCCTAAAATTACTGTTATTTTACTTTCTGATGCTAAGTTCTTACCAAACTCGTTAGTGAAATAGTAAAACACAAATATCATTATAGCTAGTACCATAGGTAAACCAAAGCCTCCTTTTTTGATTATAGAACCTAGTGGAGCTCCTATAAAAAACAACAAAAGACAAGACAAAGAGCCTGCTATACGAGTAAAAAACTGCAAATCGTAAGAGTTTAATGACTTACGTTTTCTCTTCAAATTAGCCTTATAATTACTCACCTTATTTTTGGTAGTACTAGCCGTAGACACAGCCCTTTCTATTATTTCGTATTGCTCATCTATATTGTAATTAGCTAGTATATCGGTATTTCTACTTAACACATTTACAGTATCGTTAGGCACTCCATACAGAGCCCTATAGTTTTTGTTTTCACGGAAATACTCCATAGATTTATAAACCTCATCGTGACTGTGTAGCTTGTCAGCTCCTGGGTTAAGCTTAGCTGGTTTTTTTATACCCAACAAAAACTTATCGTACTCTATCTTTAGTTTTTTAACTTTGTCTGATGCTTGTGCTATAGTCAACATAGTCGATTTGTCAGTATGCTTTTCGTCGTCAAGCCCATCGCTGTTAAATGTAGAAACATCTATATTGACCGTATATTTGTAAAACTTAGTATAGGCCATAGGCTTAGCTTCACTCTCTAAAGCTTTCTTTCTATCTTTTCTTTTGTCGGCAATAGGCTCATTATAGTGGTATCCGTCATATAATATAAGCTTGAGGTAATTACTGTTTTCTTCGGAATACAACCTACCTCTATTGGCTGTTATTATATTACTATTTCCTTTATTCTTTTCTATTTTGTATATTAATACATTCTTAAGTTTGTCGTCGTTTGCTCCGTATTTTTCATCAAACTTAATAGTATATCCTGGTATTTCACTATTGAAACTACCTGCGGAAAGCGCCAAAGAAGGTGTCTTTTTACGCATATTATGATGCAGATTAATAGACTTTAACGAGGCATAAGGAAACACATAATTAAGAAATAAAAAATTAAGACTACTAAGCAAAATAGCAAATATAACCAAAGGCCTGACCATCCTAGAAAACGAAATACCAGACGATTTAGATGCTGCATATTCGTAATTTTCAGAATATGCTCCCAAAGTCATTATAGATGCTAGCAAAATAGCTATAGGCATAGCAGTCGAAGTACCCAACAAAGAGATATACCAAAAGTATTTTAGTATAAACATAAAGTCAATACCCTTACCTGCTATATCGTCAAATGCCCACCAGATAGCCTGCATTACTAACACAAACAAAATAATAATAAACGTAGACAAAAACCTTGATAAAAAGGTAGTTAATAAATATCTGTCTAGTATTTTGATCATAATATTTTTACTTGTTTATAGTGTAATTCTTTTGTTCGTAATACGATTGGTCAAAGATAAATTGTTTTTCGTTAATATCAGTGTCTGACACTAACTTTATAAGGTTAAACGATATCTTTATATCATCTTTACTATACTCATCCAAGCTAACTAATTCGTTGTTTTTAGCATTGATACCTATCATTATATAACTTATGGTTTCGTTATCGGTTTTAGGTATAGCTTTTATATACTGTACTGTTATATTATTCAATACTTTCTTGCCCGACAATTCGAAAGAATATCCTTCTCTATACGACTTTAACATAGACGAAGGGCTAAAACTATCCTCATCGTCAGAGCTTTCCAAAAAGTTAACCTCCTCTTCTTCATCAGAAACAACAGCAACCTGAGTACCATCGTTTATGAATGTATTACCCATAAAACTAAGCCTATATTTGTCGCCTTCTATTATTATAAAACCTTCTTCTTCGTCCTTGCTGTTGTCCGAAAGGTTCTCTAAAGTATAAACAAAATCGATACTCATGTTTTTGTAAGAGTCTATCTTAGCACTCATCTTGTCTACCAAATCGCTCGCTTTGTTACTAGAGTTCTGAGACTGTATGTTCCCCGTAAACAACACCGCTACTAATACTGTAAATATATACTTCATATTTTTGTTTTTTATTTATTCGTTTTCTAATAGGGTTTTTAAAGCCATCTCGTCAAGCACCAAAACCTTTCTGGCTTTACTACCTTCGAACTGTCCTACTATCCCTGCTGCTTCTAATTGATCTATTATTCTACCAGACCTGTTATAGCCTAGTTTTAGTTTCCTCTGTATTAGCGAGGTAGAACCTTGCTGTGCATTTATTATAACCATAGCAGCTTCATAAAACATTTTGTCTCTGTCAGCTATGTCTATATCTATGTTTTCTTCGCCTTCTTCTCCTACGTATTCTGGTAACAAATAAGCATCAGGATAAGCCTTTTGCGAACCTATAAAATCGGTTATAGCCTCTACTTCGGGAGTATCTATAAACGCACATTGTATTCTTATTACTTCATTTCCTCCCGAATAAAGCATATCTCCTTTACCTATCAACTGGTCAGCTCCTGGCCCGTCAAGTATAGTCCTAGAATCTATTTTAGAACTTACTCTAAATGCTATTCTTGCCGGGAAGTTAGCTTTTATAACTCCCGTAATCACGTTAACCGATGGCCTTTGAGTTGCTACTATAAGGTGTATCCCTATAGCTCTGGCAAGCTGGGCTATCCTAGCTATTGGCATTTCTACCTCTTTACCAGCTGTCATTATAAGGTCGGCAAACTCATCTATTACCAACACTATATAAGGCATAAAAGAATGCCCATCCTCAGGATTTAACTTACGCTTTTTGAACTTCTCGTTGTACTCTGCTATATTTCTTACATAAGCATTTTTTAACAACTCATACCTATTATCCATCTCTATACATAACGAATTAAGAGTGTTTACCACCTTCTTAGTATCGGTTATTATAGCATCTTCACTGTTTGGTAGTTTAGCTAAGTAATGTCTTTCTATTTTATTGAAAAGTGTAAGTTCTACCTTTTTAGGATCAATAAGTACAAATTTAACTTCCGCAGGATGCTTTTTGTAAAGAATAGAAGCCAAAACAGTATTAAGCCCAACCGATTTACCCTGACCTGTAGCACCAGCCATCAGCAAGTGAGGCATCTTAGCAAGGTCAACAACTACAGTCTCGTTCGATATGTTTTTACCCAAAGCTATAGGCAAATGCATATTCGCCTCCTGAAACTTCTTAGACGACAATACCGACTTTATAGAAACCACCGTAGGACTATTATTAGGAACTTCTATACCTATAGTTCCTTTCCCTGGTATAGGTGCGATTATTCTTATCCCCAATGCCGAAAGCGAAAGTGCTATATCGTCTTCAAGATTTTTTATCTTCGATATTCTTACTCCTGCCTCCGGGATTATCTCGTACAAAGTAACCGTAGGCCCTACAGTCGCTTTTATCTGAGTTATACCTATTTTGTAGTTATTAAGAGTCTCTACTATTCGGTTTTTGTTCTCTTCTAACTCTGTAGAGTCAACCGATATAGTCTCGTTATATTCTTTAAGTAAATTAAGAGAAGGAAACTGAAAATTGTGTAGTTCCAATGTAGGATCAAATTCGCCAAAATCAGCAACTAGTTTATCGGCTAAGTTCTCGTCTACTCTATCTTCGTCAACAGCTTGCTTTATCTTTATAGTTAAGTCTTCGCTAGATAAAGTTTCTTCTACTTTAGGCTTATCTACTTTAAAAACCGTCTCGCTGGTAAGTGAGTTTACAGTATTATCGTCTTCGCCCTTAGGCTGGTTTATATCAAAACTCACACTATCTGCCTTAGGTTTATTTTCTGCGGAAGACTCTACTCTACCTTTTACCGTTATATTGGCCGTAGCATCGCTTACACTATCTATATCGTCTTTTAGCTTAGTTTTTACTGAAGATAACTTAGCTATAACGTCGCTTAACGATAGTTTAAAAACTATAGAAACATAAGTCAAAGCTATAAAAACAAGTAGTATCCAAAGTCCTGATTTGCCTATAAAAGCTTGTAAATATTCGTTTATTTCGAAACCTATAATCCCTGATAGAATTATATACTTCCCCGACAAAAAGCCTAAAGTAACCGATATCCATATTACTACTATGAACGAACCGAACCAGTATTTGTAAAGTTTCTTCACTGGGGTTTCTAGTAGTATAAACATCCCAGTGAAAAACAACAGAAAAGCAAAGGTCAAAGACGAAATACCAAAGCCTTTATAAACGAAGAATTCTCCGAATAGAGCCCCTGCTTTCCCTAACAGATTGCTTGCCTTTATATTCTTGTCGCCCATATTACTAAGGGTACTTTGGTCTACTTCCCAGTTAAAAAAATAAGAAACTATAGACAGCACAAGGAACAAAGCAAAAAGCGTCAAGAAAGCCCCAAACACAGTCCTGTATTGGCTATTCTTAAATATCGACACTCTTTTACTCACCTTCTTAATCTTCTTTTTAGCCATCTGTATTCTATTTATTTTTATAACAATGCAAACTTAAACAATATAACAAACCGAGCTTTAATAAAAAGATAGTTTTTATAAACTATCTTTCTCTCCCATCTGCTCTTCTAATTCTTGCGTTTCTTGTTGCTGAAATTCTTCTTGCTGTACATCTTCACCTAACTCTTCGTTTTCCATAAGAGTTTCGAATAGTTTTATATGCTCTACAAACGCCTCTTCTAATTTAGTATTATACTCTTCGCTATCGTACGTCTGAGCAGTTTCCAAAATAGTCTTATACATATATAAATTTCTATCTATCTCGTCTATCAATTCATCTATAAAAGCATAGCTAAAAGTACTGTAATAAACCAATCTCTCTTGCGTTATTTCCAGAAGTACCTGAGTACATTCTCTTGCTTTTTCTATATCGTCTATTCTGTAGTAATATTCAGGATAACCAAGGCAAAGACTATAATGTCCAAATCGTTTTATAGGAAATTTATCTAACGAAAAGTCTAATACTTCCTTAGCTTTCTCGTTATTGTTTTCTTTCATAAATGCTTCTGCAAGCCTCAAGAACGAATTCCTATAAGTAATAGATATCTTTCTTGATTGTTCATCTATATTAAGGTCAGGGTTATTAACATTATTATAGTCAAAAGCCATCATGTTCTTATACATAATATCAGTATCTATCCTACCAATATCGAACAAACTAACATCTGCCGAAGGGGTTTTGATAGGTACAAACTTCAATGCCAAACCATCTAATTGCAGATAATCCTTTAACCATATATACTCCTCGGCAGCACTAGCTCCACCAGTAAAATATATAGGACGCTCCCAGTTGTTGTTTGCTAATATATCAAGCATCATTATTCTGTTTTTAGACAGTGCATCTGGGTCTATATCTATATCGATATAAGGAACTATAAGTGCCGAATCTTTTACGGGAACTATCTTGTTTCTCAGTACTGCAGCCTTGTCTACATATATTCTTAACTTGTTAGTAGTGTAAGTTTTTTCTTTATGTCCTAAGTGAGTTTCTATATAAGTTCTCTTACTTTTACTCTGTATTATGGTCATAAAGTCTTTTATATCCCATCTTTGCTCTTTGTTAGCATCAGTATTATAAGCTATTTCTAACGAACCGTATTTGTAGTCATCGTGAGTAAGTTGCGACGGTATAGGCTCTGCCTTATAAGTCTTACTTTTCATCTGATCTATATACCAATCGGTAGCTAACAAGCTAGTGTTTACAAGTTTTATATCGGTCCTAAACCCTTCTACTTGCTGCGCATACCAAAGCGGGAAAGTATCGTTATCGCCTATAGTAAACAGTATAGCGTTTTCTTGACACGAAGCCATATATGCTTTTCCGTTTAACTGTGCCAAATACCTACCCGACCTATCGTGTCCTGCCCAGTTTTCCGAAGCCATAAGTACTGGTACTGCTAGTAAACAAACCGTACCCACTACATAACCTGCCACTTTAGGGCTTATAAAGTTCTTTACCTTTTCGTATATAGCAAACACTCCTATACCTATCCAAAGTGCAAATATATAGAACGAACCAACTACCGCATAGTCTCTCTCTCTTACTTCGAAAGGCTTCTGGTTAGTATAAAATATAACTGCTAAACCTGTAAACAAGAAGAATAATAAAGTTACATAAAACGACTTTTCATCTCTTCTTACTTGATAAAACAAACCTATAAATCCTAATATAAACGGTAAAAAATAATACTTAGCTCTACCCTTATTTTCGGATATTTCGGTAGGTAATGAGTCTTGCGAACCTAGTCTAGCCTCATCAAAATAGTCTATACCGCTTATCCAGTTTCCGTCGAAAATATCCAAATTACCATTACCTTGCACATCGTTTTGCTTCCCTACGAAGTTCCACATAAAATAACGCAAATACATATAGCTTATCTGGAACCTAGCCATATAAGACATATTATCTATAAAAGTAGGCTGATGTATATAAAGGAATTCAGAATAAGTACGTATATATTTGATGTATTCGTCTATATTGACATTTCCATCTTTCAATTCGGTCATAAAACCGTTAAAGTTTTCAACTATTCTAGGGTAAGCATCCTGATAAACAGGGTCTATCTCGTATTTGGGCTTTACCGTTACATTAGGGTAATTACCAGTTATTCCTATATAGTTTTTGATAGTCGAACTGGATGTGTTTACCATCCTAGGCATAAATCCCTTATGTCTGTCCGAAAAGTTAAGATCAGCATCTTTGTAGTTGTTAACTATTATATACTTCCCTGCTTTTTCGTCTTTCTCGTATTTAGGCTTAGCATCTTTATAAGGGTTGTCCGCGTCTTGCTCTCTGTTAAATATAAATGTATAACTTTTGTCGTAAAACACATTAGCATCACCATACTGCTCTCTGTTATAATACGCCAACAATTCCCTAGCACTCGAAGGATTATTTTCGTTAATAATAGTCTTAGCATTGGCACGTATAGGCAACATCATCCAAGAAGAAAAACCTATCATAACAAACAAAATACTTAGTACTATAGTGTTAAGCTGCACCAAGTTTTTCCTACGACTATACCTGATAAGAAAGTAAAACAAAGCTATAAGCCCAAGCCCCACTATGATAGTCCCTGAGTTAAAAGGCAATCCAATAGTGTTGATAAAGAACAATTCGCTAACACTAAACAACAGTAAAGTAAAAGGAAATAAGAACTTAAATATAAATGCCAAAACAGCTATAGAAACTATGTTTGCTATTACGAATTGTACCTTATTAAGGTCTTTATAGTTTTTGAATATATATATAAAAACTATAGAAGGTATTACCAAAAGTGTAAGTACATGTACGCCGAACGACAAACCGACTACATACGAAATCATAAGTAACCATTTGTGACCTCTTGGCTTGTGCATATCGGCCTCCCAACGTAATGCTAGGTATAACAGCAATGCCATAAGCATAGACGACATAGCGTAAACCTCTGCCTCTACTGCCGAAAACCAAAAAGAATCGGAAAACGTATAAGACAAAGCCCCTACAACACCACTAGCCAATATGGCTTTATAGTTATTTTGATCAAGCTTATCGCCGTTACGAGTTATAAGTTTACGTAGCAAAATAGTTATAGACCAAAACAAAAACAGAATAGTAAAAGCACTAGAAATAGCCGACATAAAGTTGACCATACTAGCAATACCTGTAACATCTAAGGCAAACATAGCAAAGAAAGCACCTAATATCTGGTACAAAGGAGCACCTGGAGGGTGACCAACTTCTAAGTTTACCGAGGTAGAAATATACTCTCCACAGTCCCAAAAACTAACCGTTGGTTCCATAGTTAATGTGTAAGTAACTAAGGATATTGCAAATACTATCCAACCTAAAATGGTCTCCCACTTCCTAAATTTTACTAAATTCATATTTATTGTTTATTATATAGCCTTTGCGAATTTAATTATTTTTTTGTTATAAAGACGTATTTATGAGAATATCGAGTGTTTTAATGTTAATTCATAATTATTAATTGTTAATTGTTAATTATGAATTAACATTAAAACATACCACATTCAAGAGATCATAACTCTATAATAAATAGTCTATTACAATAGCTAGATGTATTAATTTAACACTTACAAATATACTTAAATACGCATTAGTAGAAACCTTATTGATAGGAGAACCAGACCAGTACACTGCAAGAGTACTAGACGTAAATATCAATGATATTGACGATATTACTGAGCTTATGACGCTAAGAGGTAGTACCATAACCGAGACCGATATACTAGCGGTGCTCAATTATTTTTCTTTATAATAGCATTTTACTATCACCTATCTCTAAAGTTTTCTGGCCTATCTTTATCTTATCAGTATCAACGCTAAACTTAACCCCTGCTTTGCCATAAACTCGGTTCAAATACTCCTCTGCATCTCTTTCTTTGGGTATGGCACTGCCATTCACACTAACCAAAACAACATTCACTTCCTGCTGAATGGCATGCCACAGCCCGAACTTACCTATTAAGGACTACAACTCATCTTTAAAAGGTTTATGCTTATGTTTCTTGTAGAAATCAACATCAAAGAAATCTGGTAAATCACGGTTTTCTCTTTGGAATGAATCATATGGAAACTCCTTAGGTATATCTATATATACTATCTTTCCTTTGAAAACAAAACCAAACTTCTTCTTTCTATGAGAATAAAAAGCTTTTACTTTATGATATTCACGACCTATTAACAACTGATATTTACCTGTTTCTACATTGAAGATAGCAGTAGAACCATTTGGGATATCCCAATCTCTAGAACCTAGTATATACTTTCCATCAGGGCTTATTACTCTTATTTTGGCATAAGCAGCTACTTTTACGGTATCTTTTAGGTTAAAAGCAGTCGTTTTATAAATATCAGTCTGAAATAAATCACTTATACCTTTGAATTTCACATTTACCTTTTGGAAGAAAAGCATATTATTTACTACCATACCGTTAGATGGGTATTTAATAGGTAAAACCTCCTTTTTTATTTCTCCTTTATCTATGTTTTCTAGGTTGTATATTCTTAGTTTGTCGTCTATTTCGGGTGTATGCCAGTCTGTTCTATCGGATGTAGTACTTACTATAATATGTTTTAAATCATCTGAGAAATTAGCTTTAAGATATGACATACTATGTATCGTATCCAAGGTGTAAACTTTATCTTTATACTCCAACTTTAATATCTCTGCATCGCTTGAAGAAAAAGCGTAGGAATAATAAGTTAAATTATCTCTCCTGTCATTAGAGTTTACAAGTCTAATTTTATCATGTATTGGTGCTTCTGTCTTTTTAAAGGATAAATCAATTTCATTAAAGATATAGTACTTCCTAATAAAAACATCGTTTTGACGTTCTGAACTCCTAAAAGATAAATTATCATTTACAATACCATCCATAGAAAAAGTTTTATATGAATCCTTATGATATTTATGATACACTATTTCTTCCTCTGTTAGTTTTAAAACCTTCTTCTCTTCTTGAGAAAACACACAAGATATGTTTATTAATAATATTATTAATAACGATTTAATTAATTTATTCACATTGTTTATTTTATGTATTTGTACCATTTTAGTTTTGTTGTAGCT
This sequence comes from Flavobacteriaceae bacterium, assembly GCA_013215105.1. Taxonomy (GTDB): domain Bacteria; phylum Bacteroidota; class Bacteroidia; order Flavobacteriales; family Flavobacteriaceae; genus DT-33. The sequence goes on along the minus strand of JABSPL010000152.1, from coordinate 1,473 downwards.
GCTGTATAAGATATTCTCAAAGATAAAGGAGCTTCTGTTTCTCTATGCGTACTTCCACACTCTAGTACTCTAGGTAGCTTAGTTATAATCTCTCTATCACCTGCCCCACTTGTAAAACCTTTTTCAATATCTGTTCTATCATCATATTTTTTACTATCTATCCTTACCAACCCTCCAGGTGTTATCATAACTATATGTCCTACATCGCCACTTCCCATCATAGTTCCTATTATTATCTCAGCATTATCTGCTTTGTCTTGTAATGCTTTAAAGAATTCACTCCAAGTTTGGTCTTTAGTTTTTTTAATTTCTTCATACGTACCATTTATATCGGTATCTGTACCTATATCGTCAAAATCTTCTTTTATGTACTTTGCTTTACCATTAACTGAAATCTTTCCTGTTATTATTTTAAGTTTGTAATTATCATTAGGGTCAGCATAATTATTCCAAGTCGGCTTTATCTCAGGAAACAATAAAGAATCATTTTTTATAAGATATACCGCACTTCTTACACACAAATTACAAGCAGAACCTGTTACCTTTAACTCATCGCGAACCTTAGTAGCTTTAGAGCTAAGACCAAGAGTTTTCTTGTTTAGTGCTTTTATATCTATACTAAACAAATACTCCTTAAAAAACTCGCCTTTATTAGGAGGAACTGCGAATGTAATATACACTTTCCCATCCACAATATACTCCACTTTATCTAGTAAATGCCCCTCTCTAGACTCAAAATCATTAAGACGGCCATTATAGATACTCACTTCCCAGTTAGCATCGTCTAGTTTACCTTCAATCTTATTTTTTACTATCAATCTTACTTTCTCTAGTTTTACTCCTTCTATTTCTGTTTCCTTATTAAAAACATATGTACCTTTTGATAAGTCACATTCTCCTTTCTCTCGTATTTTCTTTAACATTTGAAGTAAGAAGTAGTTTTTATCGTATTTATCTTTAAATAATGTCTTTTTTGAATCTTCAAATATAAAAGTGTAAGTGCTTTTTAGATATTCCGAAACAGATCTTTTAATACTTTCACCTACATTCCATAGACTTCCCAAAGGATTAGGATTATTCAACTCCCCATCAGCATCACTATCGAACAAATACAGCTTAAACCCAGCAGCATGCATAGTGTCCCAATCCATGTGAGTAAAATTCTCACCTCCATCAGCCTCGCCATACATTAGTAAATCCTTATTATCACTATGCTCCAAACCAAACACTCCATGCCCTAGTTCATGAGCTAAGGTGTGTAAAGTTTCATTATCTTCATTCTTATCACTCTTAACATAATCAGAAAACACAAAACCAAATTGGTGGTTCCTCGGCATAAAACCTTATTATATTCTTTTTGCATAGACAAAAAAGAATCAAAAACTCCTAGCCTCGTAGTCAAAAAACTACCTTACTAATAGCTATATAGCTAAAAATAGTAACTCGTCGTTCCTCCTCAAACATTCTATTTTT
>JABSPL010000151.1 GCA_013215105.1 Flavobacteriaceae bacterium | reverse complement strand
ATTCCAACTACTTATATCTTGATTAAAAGATATTGCTCCATGAAACATAGAATTAATATTTGTTTTAAGTTCTCCTTTCCAGTTCAATGCAACTCCTCCATTATTAAAGGATCTTGCTTCTTTAAACATATTAGCCATATTAAACACTCCAGTAACATTCCAACTACTTATATCTTGATTAAAAGATGTTGCTTCATAAAACATCCTAATCACATTAGACTTAAGTTCTCCTTGCCAGTCCAATGCTACTCCTCCGTTATTAAAGGCAGTTGCCCCATTGAACATATCTCTCATATCTGGAACTGCAGTAACATTCCAAGCACTTATATCTTGGTTAAAAGATATTGCTTCATGAAACATGGTAGACATATTAGCTTTAAGCTCTCCTTGCCAATTCAACTCTACTCCTCCATTGTCAAACATTGATGCTTCATAAAACATAGCTGTCATATCTTTAACAGCAGAAACATTCCAACTACTTATATCTTGATTAAAAGATATTGCATATGAAAACATATATTTCATACTTGCTTTAAGCCCCCCTTGCCAGTCCAATGCTACACCTCCATTGTCAAAAGAAGTTGCTCCCCAAAACATTCCAGTCATGTCTGTTACTCCAGTAACATCCCAATTACTTATATCTCCATTAAATAAATTTGATCCAAAAAACATATAGTTTAAATCAGTTGTATCATCTAAATTAGGGCTATCACTTGCTGTTATATTAATGTTTTTACAAGAACTAAAATACCCTCCTCGGTTACCCAATTCCAATCTTCCCCATTGAATTATATCAGTTATCATATACTTAGAATTACTAGTACGACTAAAGTTAAACCCTTCAATCTTCCCCTTCATTGTTATAACATATGTTCCCTTATTATTATATTGATGACTAGCAGTTGATGTATTTACAATCTCTTCATCGCTTCCATCCCCCCAGTTTACAATAAAATTATATACTCCTCCAGAATATAGTGGCAACACAACTGTAGCACCATCCGATACTGTCCATTCAGATATAAATGGAGTATTTATAGTTATCGTTATATCGTAAGTCGTAGTAGATTCTCCATCTTGTGCTGTAACAGTAAGTGTTTTAGTTTTACCATTTTCAAAATTTACACCCACAACATTACCTTGATTATCGGTAACTCCTTCGTTAATATTAGCATTAGGACTTATAACGACAATAGATACCCCTAACGTAGTCCCTACAGGTAATATTACATTTATAATAGAATTACCTCCTTCAAAAGCAGGGCTTCCAAAAACTCCATCGACACCATTAGAACTAAAACTAACAATATAAGATTCAGTGTTTTTAGCTACACTCACAGTAATATCATAAGCAGTACTAGTAACTCCATCTTGTGCTGTAACAGTAAGTGTTTTAATAACTCCATCAGTAAAACTGATACCCGTCACATTACCATGATCATCTACAGTACCCTCACTAATGGTAGCACCAGAGCTTATAATTACAACTACATCTTCCGAATTAATTTCTTCACCGTAATCTATTATTATATTTATAGTAGAGTTAGAATCCTCTATATTCATTATTTCAATATTTTGCTCCCTAAAAGAAACAGACTCTATATTGGCTTTATCATTCAATACAACCTCGTCTTCATTACAGCTACTAACGGCAAAACCACCTATAATAACTAAAAACATCATAAACAACCTACTAACTCCAAATATTACTTTCATTATACACTTTATTTTATTGTAAAAAGCAAAAATAATCATTACAAACACACAAAACAAGTATAATAATTAATATAAACAAACAATTTACCTTATACAAGGAAATGAAATATACATCTGTAAAAATCTTTACACACTTTGCATAATAGTGCTCTGTATTTATATTTACACTTATACTAACTCTGAGTTTCTACTATTGAAAGGAGACTAAGAGATGTAAAACACCTTCACTAAAGTAGAAAATGTAGATGCTGTAAACAAAGTACCTACCCCCCTTAGAGTAGAAGACGTAACCACAGGAGCCATAAACACCACTATAACACCTGGAGGAATTATAATAGTAAAAGGAAGTATGCTAAAGATAGGTGGCGAAGATTCTCAGAACGGAGTTGCGTTCATTAACATAGGTACAGGAGAGATTGTCGAAGCTCCTCTGGTAATAGAAAGCTCTTACAAAAAACTAATAGTTACAGTACCCAACCTAGATGCCGACGAATACACTCTGCAAGTAACCACTCAAATGGGTCAAAGCAGCACTCCATTGCAAAGCCCTAGAGTGGGTACATTTGCCAAAACCCTAGAGGTAATATAATTATTTGCAGTAATGACTCAAACCAAACAAAGCCAGTAATCCTAAAGATTACTGGCTTTACTTATTGTTATTTATACTAGATCTAACGCTATTTTGTTAACCAGTCTATTCACAAGACTCTCCCTATTTGGGTTGAAAATCAGGTTTAGTAGACATAGCCGAATTATTTGCAAAGGAACTTGGTTCTGACAGAGTAGAAACACACCATCCGCTCAAATCTTGATCAAAGGCAGTTGCATTGTAAAATACACCAACCATACTTGCTGTAAGAGACCCTTGCCAATCTAACGGCTCTCCTCCGTTGTTGAAAGATGTTGCTCCACTAAACATAAAATCCATATTAGTTACACCTGTAACATCCCAACCGCTTATATCTCCATTGAAAGAAGTTGATTGATTAACTATGTTTACGCAGTAATAAAAAATGCATATCAAAGGAACTTGTATATCTGTAATATATTTGTACTTTTGCAATCACATAAAATACATACAACTATTCTTTATCCCTGAAGAAGAAATCGGAAGAATAGTTTTAACATAGATTACAATCGTATACTTCAGTAACTATCTTAATAGATAGTTATTGGAGTTTTTTTTTGAATAATAATTAATAATAAAACAATGAAAACAATTAAATTTATTTTCGCAATTTCAATTATAACTCTATTGTCTTGTAACAAAGACGAAGACTCAACTAATGATTCGAGATCAAACACTCGGCAATTTGGAATATTTAAGGTTCTTACCGGCAATACTTCCATAGAGATGGATGGAGTTATAGGTAGTTATTCATTAATTAATTTTAATAAGCTAATAAGTAATTACCCTAATATTGATGAAATAAACATCAAAAATTGTGATGGTTCTTCCGATGATGAAGTTAACTTACAGTTATCTGCAAAAATTTATCAAAATAAGATTAATACCCATATAATGAATGAAGGGTTAATAGCATCTGGAGGTACCGATTTGTTTTTGGCAGGCAGAAAGAGGACTAAAGGAAGTAGTACCAAAATAGGTGTTCACTCTTGGGCAGGAGAAAACGTGACTGCTACAGACTTTAATGTAGGACATGCTTACCATTTGTTTTATATAAAATATTATGTATCTGTTGGTTTTACTCAACAACAAGCCGAGGATTTCTATTATTTCACCATAAACGTTGCTACTGCTGACTCTATACACTGGATGACGGAAGCAGAAATAGTACAATATAATTTGATTACAAAATAATATTTATATATTAAAAACCAACTAGATGCATTTCAACATAAAAACTTTCTGTTTAAGTATCAGTACACTCTTAGTTATGAGTTGTAGTATTATTATCCCTAAAGAGATTAGGGAATTAGAAAAAGCTGAAATATTTTCAGTCTCAAAAGATAAAAAGAATATACTTTTAAATGGAGTAATCAATTCATCTGCTTTGGATAAGTTTAAAACTATAGCAAATGATAATCCTACAATAAAGAATATCGAAATCAAAAATTGTGATGGCTCTATCAACGATGTAATAAATCTTGAGTTAGCCAAATATATTTATGATAACGAATATGATATTCATCTGTTAGATAATGGAATAATAGCATCTGGAGGTACCGATTTGTTTTTGGCAGGCAGAAAGAGAACCAAAGGAAGTAATACCAAAATAGGTGTTCACTCTTGGGCAGGAAACAGAGAAATAGCTACAGATTTCCCTATAGGACATGCTTATCATTTGCCTTATATAAAATATTATGTATCTGTTGGTTTTACTCAACAACAAGCCGAGAATTTCTATTATTACACTATTAATGCTGCTACTGCTGACTCTATACACTGGATGACAGTAGCAGAAATAAAACTATATAATTTTATCTCTACTACTAATTTAAAATAAGAATAAACTTTGTTTTTTAAATTAGAATATCAGTCAAGCCTTTTGATAGGGTAAGTATTATATCGTCTATTTCACGCTCGCTTCCTTGCCCTCAGACCATTTTGTTGAGCTCAATAAAATGGTCAGAGGTGTTGTGTATACTAGCTTTACATGGTTTGTTATTATACTTTAGTTTTGGTGTTATTTATAAAGTTAGGCAGCTTGCTATTAGTATTTATAACAAGCCAATGCCTCTCATATATTGGTTATATATGAGAGGCATTGCTTTGCTTTTATATTCTACTGTTTTACTGAGGGCAGGTTCCCCATACAGGTAGGTTTTCGGAGGTTAGGGCTGAGTCTGTGTCGAAATTTAGAGGTTTTTCTGTTATGTTTGTGACGCACCAGCTACTTAGGTTTTGGTTGAAACTGGTTGCATCTTTAAACATACGATACATATCTGTTACATTATTTACATTCCAATCACTTATATCTGCATTAAAGGAACTTGCTTTATAAAACATGCTGTACATATCAGTTTACTTACATCCCAACCCCTAATATCTCTATTAAATGAAGAGGCTTCAGAGAACATGTCACGCATATCTACTACATTGTTTACATTCCAACTACTAATATCTTTATTAAAAGAAGACGCTCCAGAAACTATAAACTCAACTCTGTTTGATTAACTTTAATCAAAAAAAGAGATATGACAAATCACTAGTGATAATAATTATGAAAAAGATATTATATCAACTACTGTCAGGTAAGAGTTTATATGGGGAAGCAAGGAGTGTTTACCCCAATATTAAAGAATTATTAACAGAAAAAAAGCCTCTAAGTTAATTATAACTTAGAGGCTTTTTTGGTGGTTACAGATGTTTTTACATACCTAAAATTCTTAATTTGGCAAATTGTAGTAACATGTTCTTAGTTCCTTTAGCAAATTTGATACTTGCTTTTTTGTTAGCTCCTTCTCCTTCTATAGTCAAAACTTCTCCTCTACCAAAACGAGAATGCTCTACTAGCCCTCCTACTCTTAGTTTTGTTTTAGTTCTGTCTTCACTTACATTAGCTTCATTGGAAATAGTATCCATTCTTTTCAAATTACTCCTTTGCATTGGTTTTCTTATTCTTATTTCTCGTTTATACTCATCTTTATTCCTCTGTACCGACGGCTCATCAAATCTGCTGATACGCCTAGGTGTCATATACTCTATATACTTATCGTCTATTTCTTCTATAAACCTACTCGATTCTGCACTTGTTAGCTTACCCCATCTATATCTGGTTTCGGCATAAGTTATATAAGCTTGTTTTTCGGCTCTGGTTAAGGCTACGTAAAACAATCTCCTTTCTTCTTCTAACTCTGGTCTCGAATTAAGACTCAAAGCCGATGGGAATAAGTTTTCTTCCAATCCTACCACATAAACATAAGGATATTCTAGCCCTTTGGATAAGTGTATAGTCATAAGCGAAACACAAGGCTGATCTTCATCGGTATCTTGAGAGGTTGCTAAGGCTACATCTTCCAAAAAGTCGGTTAACGAAGCTGGTTCGTTAGCCTCTTTTTTTCCGTCTATAAAATCCTTAATACCATTAACCAATTCTTCTATATTTTCTAGCCTACTCACAGACTCAGGAGTACCTTCTTTCTCTATATCTTTGATAAATTCGGTTTTTTTAAGAACCAATTTAACTATTTCTAAAGCATTAGAGTTTTCTGTTTCTGCCTGAAAAAACCTTATAAGACTATAAAACTTATCTAATTTGTTTCTAGTTCCTGAAGTTAGCTTTAAGTCTATTTTACTCAAATTAGCTATCACCTCAAACATTGACCTTTTGTAGTGATTCGCAGCCATGTTTATCTTGTCCATGGTAGCCAAACCTATACCTCTGGCAGGGTAGTTTATCACCCTTTTCAAAGCTTCTTCATCCTTAGGGTTTATTATCAACCTTAGGTATGCTACCAAATCTTTTATCTCTTTTCTCTGATAAAAAGAAAGTCCTCCATATACTTTATAAGGAATATTTTTCTTTCTCAAAGAATCTTCCATCGATCTAGACTGAGCATTTGTTCTGTACAAAATAGCAAAAGAATCATTGTCTAACTGATGATTCATTTTGTTTTCGAAAATAGAATTAGCAACATAACGTCCTTCTTCTGAGTCCGAAAGAGTTCTTGCTACTTTAACCTTAGATCCAGCCTCGTTTTGAGTCCAAATTTCTTTATCTATTCTGTTTTTATTTTTTTCTATAAGAGTATTAGCCGCATTTACTATATTACTAGTAGAGCGATAATTTTGTTCTAACTTAAAAACTTTTACATTTTCATAATCTTTCTGAAAATTCAATATATTCTGAATATTAGCTCCCCTAAAAGCATATATACTCTGAGAATCATCACCTACGACACATATATTCTTAAATTTATCGGCAAGTGCCTTTACTATAAGGTACTGAGAGTGGTTGGTATCCTGATACTCATCTACCATTATATATTTGAACCTATTCTGGTATTTTTCTAATACATCGGGAAATCTAACTAGTAACTCATTGGTTTTTAATAGTAAATCATCAAAATCCATAGCTCCTGCTTTAAAGCATCTATCTACGTAATTTTTGTATATTTCTCCTATTTTAGGTCTTTTCGCCATCAAATCGGATTCCTTTAGTTCAGCATTGTTCATATATGCCTTTACTGTAATCAGATTATTTTTGAAAGAAGATATTCTACCTAATATTTGCTTAGCTTTATAGTCATCTTTGTCAAGAGCCATCTCCTTGATGATAGCACCTATAAGCTTTACCGAGTCTTGGCTATCATAAATAGTAAAACTTTGAGGATAACCTATTTTAGCACTTTCGGCTCTCAATATCCTAGAAAACACAGAATGAAAAGTACCAGACCATATATTTCTGGCTTCTATACCAACCACATCTTCTATTCTTTCTTTCATTTCCTTAGCAGCCTTGTTAGTAAAGGTCAGCGAAAGTATATTAAAAGAATCAACTCCCCCTTGTATAAGGTGAGCTATTTTGTAAGTAAGAACCCTAGTCTTGCCAGAACCTGCACCAGCTATAACCATCATAGGTCCGTCTTTTTGCAAGACAGGTAGCTTTTGTGCGTCGTTTAATGTGTCAATATAACTCAATAGAATAGTGTTTAGACTTGCAAAAATAAGATAATAGATTTTAACCTCCAAAATACTAAGGCAAAAGGTTTACAATAATATTAAGTTTTTTTTACTTTCGGTTTAATTATATATATATAAAGAGTTGTTTTTTTCTCACTAATAAGAAAAAAAAATCAGCCATTTAACTATATAAACATCATTTATCAATATTTTATTTCATACTAAATATCTTAATTGAAAATATTTATTACTTTTGGCATTAAAAACGATAAACATGAAACTTTTAGAAAATAAAACAGCTATCATAACTGGAGCAACCAGAGGAATAGGTAGAGCAATAGCTATAGAATATGCAAAACAAGGAGCTAATGTAGCATTTACTTATAGCTCATCGGTAGATGCAGCAGTGAAACTAGAAGAAGAATTGACTTCTTTGGGTATAAAAGCAAAAGGATATAAGTCTAACGCAGCTAAGTTTGACGCAGCTCAAGAGTTAGCAGCTGACGTTTTGAAAGAATTTGGTTCTATAGATATACTAGTAAACAATGCTGGTATAACCAGAGATAACTTACTTATGAGAATGTCAGAGCAAGACTTCGATGATGTTATAGAAGTGAACTTAAAATCGGTATTTAACCTTACTAAAGCGGTTATAAAGCCTATGATGAAGCAACGTAAAGGTTCTATTATCAATATGAGTTCGGTTGTTGGGGTTAACGGAAACGCAGGGCAGTCTAACTATTCGGCTTCTAAGGCTGGTATATTAGGTTTTTCTAGATCGGTAGCTCTAGAGTTAGGTTCGAGAAATATAAGATCGAACGTGATAGCTCCTGGTTTCATAGAAACTGAAATGACAGAGAAACTAGACCAAGAAGTAGTAAAAGGATGGAGAAAAAGTATTCCTTTAAGAAGAGGAGGAACACCTGAAGACATAGCAAACGTATGTGTTTTCTTGGCTTCTGATATGTCTGCTTACGTTACAGGACAGACTTTGGGAGTTGATGGAGGTATGTAATCATCCATTTACAATTTATAAAAAAAAACACTATGTTAATTAAATGATTAGCATAGTGTTTTTTTGTTTTATCTAGTTAAAGTCTCTTCCAATTCTGACATAGAAATAAGTATGTGTAAAATAATTCCATATTTTCAGGTTTTTACGGGGAGTTTTATTTATTACTTAAACCTATTTCTTCTTTGAGTAATCAGGTATTTAAATAGACTAATGATGATGCTTTTAAAAACAATAGTGCTATGGGGGAAATAATTATAAATACTATTAATTTTACAAGAAAATACTATCAGAATATGAGTCTGAATCAAATAATTGAAAGCTAAGATGAAATAAGCTGGAGTAGGTATAGGTATTATACAAAAATAGATTAGATTTGCATAAACATATTTATAAATATACTAAAATGGCAATTTCTAATATACGAAAAGAAGTGATGAAAGATTTGGAAAAGGACGTTGATCTTTTCGAGGACAAGTTTTTGATTACACCAGAAAAAATATGGCAACCCACCGATTTTTTGCCAAACCCTCAAAGTGATAGTTTTATTAGTGAGGTAGAAGAAATAAGAGAGTTATCGAAAGAATTGAGCGATGATTTTTGGGTTTCTATGGTTGGAGATATGATAACCGAAGAGGCTTTGCCTACTTATGAGTCTTGGCTTATAGATATGGAAGGTATGGATCAGCACGCAAACGAAGGCGAAGGTAATGGTTGGGCTAGATGGATACGTAAATGGACTGCCGAAGAAAACCGACATGGAGATGTTTTGAACAAATATTTGTATATGTCAGGTAGGGTAAATATGAGAGAAATAGAGGTGACTACTCAGCATTTGATAGCTAACGGATTTGATATAGGTACAGCAAGAGACCCTTATAAAAACTTTGTATATACAAGTTTTCAGGAATTAGCGACTTATGTTTCTCATAATAACGTAGCTAAAATAGCTAAAAAAAGTGGGCATAAATTACTTGCTAAAATGTCTAAAATGATTGGAGGAGACGAAATGCGTCATCACTTGGCTTATGTAGAATTCGTAAAGCGTATTTTCGAAATAGACCCTAGTGAGATGATGATAGCCTTCAGAGATATGATGAAGAAGAAAATAGTAATGCCAGCTATGAATATAAGAGAATCTTATCAAGAAAAGAAATCTTTATTTGAAGAGTTTTCTAATTCGGCACAAAGAGCAGGTGTTTATATAGGTCAAGATTATATAGATATATTAAGGAAATTAGTTAAGGATTGGGATATAGATAAAATAAAAAGCCTTACACCAGAAGCTGAAAAAGCTAGAGATTACTTAATGAAATTACCTGATAGAATGGAGAGAATAGTTACTAGAATGGTTGTTCCTGAATCTGATTTTAAATTTAAATGGTTGTCTAAACCTAAATTGAAAATTAGTTTAAGCTAATATTTATAAAACATAAAAAAACATCTGTTACAATATAACAGATGTTTTTTTATGTCTATGAAGTTAATAAATACACTGAGATATTTACTTCTTCTCTTTTTTTAATTTTGCATCTATTTTTTTCTTTTCTAACCTCACTTTTTTTAATTCAGCCCTCACTTTAGCTAACTCTTTTACCGCTTTTCTTTTTTCTTTTCTAACCTTTTTTAATTCGGCATTAACTTCTTTCCTTTCTTGCTTAGTAAGTTTAAGTTCTACTTTAGTTGTATATTTAACTGTATACTCATCTTTATGCGGAGGAGGAGGTGGAACAGAACCATATTTCCCTTTTTTTATATGTGGAGGAGGTGGTGGCGGAACAGAACTATGGTCTCCTCTTTTAACATATATATGTGGGGGTGGGGGTACCATTTCGCTTATGCTTTCACCTGAATACACTGCTACAGTACCTGCTTCTTCATCATATTTTATAGCCAAGTCTCCTGTAATAGAACTATTATAATTAGCAGTCATGACTGGAGAAGAGATTGTTAATCTTATAAAATTTATCAAACCCTCAGAACTCCTTTCTATTTCTTTTATTTCGAGCTTGAGTCCATGTTTTTTCATACTAGTCTTTAGATTATTTATATCCTTTGTGTCAAAGTCACTTTTAAATCCGAAAACTATTATATTTGAACCACTATAGTTTATTTCTGTTTTATTTTTTTTTGTTTGTGCTATGGTCTTTTGGTTTAGCCCAAACACAAATATTATAAACACGGGAATTAGTAATATATACCTCCAAAGTTTATTAGTACTCGATTTTGTTTTGTTTAACATTATTATTCTTTTTTTGATTAATGAATTATAAAAATTATTAGTCAGGCAGCTATAATTATAACTATTTGCCTTCAACAGAGTTTTCTGATAACTCTGAGAGTCTGAAGTTTTATTGAGAGCAGTTTTATCTGCCAAAAACTCTAAGTTCTGAACAAGAGCCTTCTCGTATAACCATACAAAAGGATTGAACCAAAATACAATCTTAAACAACTGCATTAGTAATATATCTATACTATGAAACCCAGTAGCATGAGCTTTTTCATGGTTAATTATAACTTTTATTTCTTTTTCGGAAAAACCAGAAGGATTATAAACTATATATTTGAAAAAAGAAAATGGAGTAATATCTTTGTTAGTTTCCACAAAAGTAAAACTATCTTTTTCAATAGTATTACATTTGCTCAAAAACACAAAAACAGATAGTAGTTCTATCAAAAACTTAAAAATAAATATCAATACACCTATGAAATAAGCTATCCCTCCCCAAAAAAACCAATCAAATTCTTTCTCAAAAGATGTGTTTTTTTCAATATTCATAGTCATGCCCTTTATACTAAAATAAGTTTCGAATTCTACATACTGATAAACGTACACAAAAGGAATAACTACAGATAGTAAAAGGCCTAATAAATAAAAATAACGAATAGAACCGAAAAAAGTTTCTTTTTGTAGTAACAGTATATAGAATAAATACAAAACGGCTATACAAAGACTAGATTTACCATAAAATTCTAAATACAACATAGTTTTATTTTTTGTCTTCTATAAGTTTTATTATCTCTCTCAGTTCATCTGCACTTATCTTCTCTTCCTTAGCAAAAAAAGATACCATATTCTTATAAGAGTTTTCAAAATAATGACTAATACCTTTAGAAAAATACTTGTTCCTGTAGTCTTCTTTGGTTATGGTAGGGTAGTATCTATGAGTGTTGCCAAAAGCTTCATGCTCTACAAAACCTTTCTCTTCCATCTTACGAATAACAGTAGAAACCGTATTGTAATGCGGCTTAGGACTAGGAAGCTTAGCTACTATGTCTTTTACAAAAGCCCTTTCTAACTCCCATAAAACTTGTAGAATCTGCTCTTCTTTTAATGTTAGCTTACTCATATATATAAAGTTTTTTTCAAATATAAACTATACCTGTAGTTAATCAACTACAAATATAGTTGATTAACTTATGTTTAACATTAATAGTCTCTATAAACTAAGGCTGGTGGTCTAGTCCCCTATTAATCGGACAAAATTCTTTTTCTTTTCAAATATAGTGAAAATATCACTAAATTAGCTATCGCAAGACGCTTCCAAAGGTGATTTTTGAACCGATGGTTGCATTTCAGGGTCTCTATGACCCT
>JABSPL010000150.1 GCA_013215105.1 Flavobacteriaceae bacterium | reverse complement strand
CAGGGTCATAGAGACCCTGAAATGCAACCATCGGTTCAAAAATCACCTTTGGAAGCGTCTTGCGATAGCTAATTTAGTGATATTTTCACTATATTTGAAAAGAAAAAGAATTTTGTCCGATTAATAGGGGACTAGACCAGAACTCCTAACTAAAAACTGTTTCCCCCTGTCGTTGATATTTTATTTCTATCTTCTATTACTTCTCTGGGCGTTTCTAGCTTTATAAGCTGTTCTTCCGTCAAATTTGTACGAAAAACCAATAGAGAACCTAGCCGCATTTCTACTTCTTACTTCACTTACACTGAAATTTTCACCTATAGTCTCTGTTCTATTTTTACGACTATTAAATATATTACTGACTCTAAAACTCACATTACCTTTGTTGTTAAACAACCTCTTACTTATACCTGCGTTAGTATACCATACCGCTTTGTTGTTTCGTATAGCAGTCTTGGAAGCTCCGTTGTAGTTAAATCTGTTCTGAAAAGAAAATCCATTACCCATCTTTATCCTAGTACTTAACGAAGATGACCAAGAGCTGTTTTTATTACTAATATTACGTCCGTCTACTATACCCTTTTGTTCAAATCTGAAAGAATTAAAATCACCACTAAACCCAAGCCATTTCAAAGGATTGTAAGAAGCCGAAAGTTCAAAGCCTAGACGAGTCTCTTTTTCTATATTAACGATAGAGCTAATAAATATATTGTCTTCATTCTGCTGAGTATATAATATAATATCGTCAGTAGTTTCAGAATAATAAATACTAGGATTAAGAGTAAGCTTACCACTAGTTTGCAATAACGAAAACTCTATTATATCGGTATATGCAGGTTTTAGGTTAGGATTACCTTTAAAACGAGTATTAAAATCGGGCATTTCGGCAAATGGATTTAAAAGCCTCAATGATGGTCTGTTTATTCTATGGCTATAGTTGAAGCCTATATTAGTTTTCTCGCTAAAAACATAGTTCATATTAAGAGTAGGAAACAAATCTGTATAGTCCCTGGTTTGTTCCAAACTAGCTTCTGATCCAGTTATCTGTGTAGAGGTAGACTCCATTCTCAAACCCAACAAATAATTAAACTTACCTTTATCGTTACCTAACTGCAGATAAGCAGCCACTATTCTCTCGTCATATTTCAAATCATTGTCCAAACCGTCTATCAATTCATAGTTACCATCTATCAGCTCATTACCTTGAAAACTAGTTTTTACATTTCTTTTTTCGTATTTAATACCTAGTTCGAAATTGTAGTTTTCTCCAAAAGGGGTCACATAATCAGTCTGCATAGCTATGTCGTTGTTAGAATCAGTAGAATAAGTATATATATCAAAAACTGATTGTTCAATAGGCAATACCTCTTTGGTAGACATACTCCACTTCATAGTACTGTCCCAAGAATCATATTGCAGGTCAAATGTTAATTTTCTCCCCTCTTTGTCAAACATCTTGGTATAATTCATCTCCAATTGATTATAGGCTCTCTCTTGTTTAGAGTTACCATCGGTCCTCAAGGTTTTATTATAATCGCTATTGGTAGAACTGTACTCGTATGTATAATCGGTAACATCTGTATCCTCGGTTTCATTTCTGTAAAATGCAAGGGTAAACGTATTGTCGTCGTTTATATAATAGTCAGTCCCAAAATAATACCATCTACCATCGTCGTGCCTGTGTTGATCTTGTACTTGATCTAAAAAAACTGTTTCGCCATCTACCAGGAAGTTTGCTTTCGGGTATAGTCACCTTCGTAATCGTTGTATCTAATACCTATAGTTCCAAATATATTTATCTTATCGGTTCTGTAACTCAAGCTACCAGTTCCTCTAGAGTCAGCAGGGGAGCCAACAGTAGCAGTTACTTGTCCTGTAAATCCGTCTTTAGTGTTTTTTTTCAAAATAATATTAATAATCCCAGCCGAACCAGTAGCATCGTACCTAGCCGAAGGAGTTGTTATCACTTCAACTCTATCAACATTGTCAGAGGAAATTTGTTCCAAAGCCTCAGATGAGGTCATAGCCGAACGCCTACCATTAATAAGTATCGTGACATTGGCATTTCCTCTTAGCATAACAGTCCCTGAAGGGTCTACAGTAACCGAAGGTACATTCTCCAAAACCTCTGACACACTACTGCTTTGCGAGAGTACATCTCTACCTACTCGAAACACTTTTTTATCTAGTTTTAGTGATACTTGTGACTTCTCTCCCACTATAACAACCTCGCTAAGCTGAGAAGCATCTTGTTCTAATCTTATAGTTTCTAAATCTATTTTCTGAGAATTGTTTTCAATTTTTACAACTTTATTATATGTGTTAAAACCTGTATAACTCACCATAACAGTAAAATTACCAACAGGAATATTTACAAAACTATACTCCCCTTGCTCATCGCTTATGATTCCTTGTATTAATTTTTTTTCTTCGTTTTGAAGTACTACAGAAGCAAAAGCTAGACTCTGCTCTGTAGATTGTTCTATTATTTTACCTGAAATACTGGCATTCCCTTTGGTTGGTTGTTGCCCATAAAAGTTAAGAGCAAACAATAATGCTATTATACTACTGTATATTTTGTTCATGTTACGTTTGTTTTTTAAATTGATACTACAAAAATGAGAACTTGTCATCTATTTATAAAGAGATAGTTTGTCAACTGCTCTATGACTTGCTAAACAACTCCGATTATTGATGTATTTTACTTAATTTTACAAATACAATAACAGCGATATGATTTCAAAAAAATATTATTTTCTTTTTATACTATTTATCAGTTTTATAAATAGCTCTTGCGAACACCAACGTGTTTCTGAACAAACAAGTAAGGTTTATAAAATGGGAGACGATAAGCGGTGGTCGTCTATTGACTTCGACGATAAAGACTGGAAAGAGGAAATAGAAGTGAATTCGGACAAGGTTTTTTGGTCTAGGACTAAAATAAATATAACTAAAGGCTCTAAAGAGTTTCAGATTTACGGAGTCGATTTCGTTAATACCTTTGGAGAATACGAAGTGTATTGGGACGGAGTTCTTATAGGTCGAAATGGTAACCCAGGTAAGGAGAAACAAATGGGGCCTACGGGCGAGATGTGGCGTTCATATAGGATTCCTGACGGTTTATCTAAAGGAGGAGAACATTTATTAGCAGTCAGGAGGAGTTTATATTACTACCCTGAGAATACTAGATTCAATGCTTTTATTGAAGACTATGATCATTTGCTAGAATTTCCATTATTATATACTGCCTTTATGAATATTTTCGCAGGAGGATTCTTGATAGCTGCTATTTATTTTTTCTTCCTTTTCTTAGGTAATAAAAAACAAAAACCAATACTTATCTTTAGCGTGAGTTGCTTTTTGTTTTTTGCATTAATAATAATGGAGTTTATAAGGACATATATATCGATACACTACAGTCAGCACAATATAAGAATGGAGATAATATCGTATCTGACATTTTTTATAGCTATATTGGTACCTTTGTATTTTTCACTACAATTCCGATATCCTAAGCAAAAATATATTTTCACGACATATATTGTTTTCCTCATATATATGTTCTATCGCAAACATGATTGGTACGACTATACATCTATAATGATGGCTATGACTACTTGGTTTTTCTTAATGGGAATAGTTTCTTGGGCTGTTTACAAAAAACAAAAAGGAGCTATTATTATTTTAGCAACGTTAATAGCATGCTTTGTAATATTCAAATTAACTTATTTTGACACTAGTCTTTTTACAGGTTTTAGTGTCATTCTTTTGGGGATGTTTTATATTTTATCGGTAAAAGCTAAGAAGCAACGCATAGCTTACGAAAAATCGTTAGTACAATCGACAAGGTTGAGGTTAGAACTTTTGAAAAAAAACATACAACCTCACTTTATTATGAACAGTCTTACTTCTCTTATCGATTGGGTAGAAGAATCTCCCGAAAAAGGAGTGTTGTTTATAGAAGCCTTAGCAAGAGAGTTCGATTTGCTAAACCAAATAGAAGATAAAACTTTAATATCCATACATAAGGAAATAGAGCTCTGCATCATTCATCTAGAAATAATGAAATACAGAAAAGAAATTAATTATATATGGGAACAAGAGGGAATTGTTGATGGCGAAGAGCTTCCTCCAGCCACTATACACACATTACTCGAAAATGGAATAACTCATTGTGCAGCTCTCAAGAGTAATGAAATGAAGTTTAAACTTATTTTTGAGGAAAACAAAGACTCTAAATCATATACCTTCTTGACTTTCGGAATTGTACGAAAAACAAAAAAACAGACAAGAGACGGTACTGGGCTTAAATATGTAAAAGCCAGACTAAACGAAAGTTATGGTGATAGATGGAGCTTTAGTTCGCAAAGCACCCCTGAGGGTTGGAAGAATATTATAAAAATAGAGAATAAATAAACGATGAATATATTAATAATAGAAGATGAAACCAGAATAGCCAAGAGGATAGAAAGAATGACTCGTGAGTTTTTTTCGGACTCCCTTAGTTCTGTAAATAGGGTTGATGAGTTGAGTGACGCTTTGGAATTTATAAAAAACAATCCTCTAGATGTAGTGCTACTAGACCTTAACTTGAACGGTGAAAATGGTTTTGATATTCTTAAACTGGCAGTATCGGAATCGTTTCATACTATCATTATATCGGCTCATAAAGACAGGGCTATTTATGCCTTCGAATATGGAGTGTTAGATTTTATAGCCAAGCCTTTTAACCAAAACAGGCTCAATCAGGCTTTTGATAGAGTGCTACAAAACGAAAAAAAACAAGATGTAGATATTAAGTTTCTGGCTATAAAAAAGAAAGGGGCGATAGAATTAATCTCAGTAGAAGATATACTTTATATAAAAGGTTCGGGGGTATATACCGAAATACATCTAAAAAGCTCAAAGAAGGAACTTCATGACAAATCATTAGAAAAGTTAGAGCAATTACTACCCAAATCTTTTGTGAGGATTCATAAGTCTTATCTGCTCAAAATTATAGAAATGGATAAATTGGTAGTAAAATCGGGTAGTAAATACACTGCAGAACTCAACAACGGAGAGGTATTACCTGTAGGACGCACCAAGTACAAAGAAATTAAGGAACAGTGGTTGTAATGGATATAGTCAGCCATTAAATATAATTACCTCAAGCATATTAATATTAATATATCTGTATTTATTAAAAAGCACACCTTATTATTTATATAAGGTGTGCTTTTTATGTGCTTTTCAACTTACTAACTACTGATAATCTGAAAATTCATAAAAATATATATTTTCGCCTTTCTCGTTTAATTCAGTATTCTCGCCTACAACTTTAATTATAGCGTATGGCATATCTGTTTTTCTTATACTTGGAATATTTATGATATAACCAAGTACGGGAGCAGCTTTGTTATTTGCAGAAAATTCTTCTATTTTCTGCATCGATTTAATCTTAACTTCTACTCCATCAACAAAAACTTTAGCTTTGAAGTCTTCGGGATATACCGATATATCCGATATCTTCGTGACTGCTTCCTTGTCTAGGTAGGTAGCTTTATCATATTCCAATAACTTCCCTAAACTCATAGGCCTTACATATAGCCAGAGTCCAGAACCTCCTCCTAAAACTTTAAAGGCTGTCAATCCGTACAACTCCAAACGTTGATAACGAGGATGTATTGTCATATCTCTATCGGCAATTACGTTCCAAGCCCAATATTCTAACCTCATATACATTAAAAGTCATACTTTTATTATTTACTAATCTTGGAAACCTACTTGCTCCATAAATATCTCCTGTACTAACATTAGAAAGACCTCCATTAGGATGACTATGAGTAATATTTGTCGGAATTCCGACATTTGTTTGGCTAACATGTAATGACCCAGTTACGGTATCCTTGTCTCCTGATGCATATAATATCGTATTTCCAGAGTCAAATTCCATCTTTGCAAATTCAACACTTGAATTTTCCGCAGCAAATTCAAATATTTCAGTTGAATTTGCTGCGTTAGTAATATCTGTAGATTGATAAGTATCAAATTCACTTGATTCATTTTTGGAGCCTTGGTCTAGTCCCCTATTAATCGGACAAAATTCTTTTTCTTTTCAAATATAGTGAAAATATCACTAAATTAGCTATCGCAAGACGCTTCCAAAGGTGATTTTTGAACCGATGGTTGCATTTCAGGGTCTCTATGACCCTG
>JABSPL010000015.1 GCA_013215105.1 Flavobacteriaceae bacterium | reverse complement strand
TTTAAACAAAAATATAATTTAACTTAAAATAATGTAATTATAAGATTCATATATATCTATATTCTTTACATATCTATATATATTCCTTATCTAATTACTTTTTTATTAACAAATATTAGATAGGTATTACTGTTTTTAGATTCTTCTCAGAGATTGCTCTTCTAATTAAATAATTATACCTAATACAACTATCTTTCATATTGTTAATCTAATAAACCTCATTAACAATGACATATAAAAACTCATAAACTAGATATTAATCTCTTTTAAAATTCACATCTCATCATCTATCCGTTCTGCCAATTTAGGGCATAGTAGTAATCTTATTTCTTCTAACGAAAACATATTTACTATTCAATAACTATAAATGTTTTAAATATAAATCATAACACACTATTTAACTACTGTGTTTGCGATAATTTATTATCTTTGGCTTAAATAAAGGTATTTAGAGGTTGTTATATATCTGTTTTGTTTAAAAAAGATATTAGAAGTCTATAAGTAATATGTAATTATAATTAAAACCAATAAAAAGATGAGATTGACAAGTTATTTAATGCTATTTGTAGTAGCTATGTTTTTTGTAGGATGTGAAGCTAAAGATAAGTGCAAAGAAGGATATTCCGAATATGAAGGGTTTTGCTTACCTGATCATGTTGTAAAAGGTATTAGCGAAAATGGAGTGTACAACCACCCTGAGTTTGGTGTCATAAGGTTTGAGAATGGGGCTTTTTATGATAACAAAAACAATGAAGTTGATTTAGATTATGAATATTAGAATAGTATTGATGTTGCTTGTGTCGGTAACGGCAATGAGTCAGGTTAGTAGGAGCAGGCTTAGAGAATATCTTTTGATAAGTAAATAATAGTGATACTATAGTTACTTACGGACTGAAAAACGATGCTGAATCTTTGCAAAGCGGTTATAAGGTGTATAACGAGAATGGCAAAAAAGCTAGATGGAAGGTAGGTCCTAAAAACAGAGATTACCTGTATTATAAAGGTGATGACGGTGAGGATGTACTTATGAGGTCTCTTTATGACGGAGAGAAGCACGTTTTTATGAAGGTTCTTATCGAAAATACAGAGGAGGAGTTAGCTGAAGGTAAGATGGATTTATATGTGTATAATTATATTGGTAACTACGGAAATCCAATGTTCGGAGGTATGGGTATGCCTGGTAATTTTTTTATGTGTAATGGTTTTATGAGTCTTATGAAGATGTATGTTAACTATGTATCTCCTGGTAACTATGTTTTTTGTTTGAGAAATAAAGGTAAATTATATAAAGTATGGAAAAGGTCTGATTTTAAGAAATACCCTGAATTGTTGGACAAAGGTTTGTATAAAAGAATGAGGAGGTCTAAAGATTCTGAAAAGATTATGTTAGAGTATTTTAGTAAGTATAATGATAATATAAGTAAAACAGTATTATAATGAAATTTACAAATCAAATAGTTATTCAATAATCTATTAAATTTATTTTAAAACGAAAAAAGCCTCCAAATAATTGGAGGCTTTTTTACTTATATGAGTAAGGACTATTTTCTAGCTCTTTCTTTTATTCTTGCTTTTTTACCAGTAAGTTCTCTTATGTAGTATATACGAGCTCTACGTACTTTACCGTATTTGTTTACTTCTATCTTTTGGATAGCAGGCATATTCAAAGGCATGATACGTTTACAATCCGTTAGATATCTTACGGATTGTAAACGTTTCAGAAATATTTCTATTCTCTACAGAACTATCTTTTTGTTCTTCATTTTTATTATTAACTCTTTCCTTATGTTTTTTTTTGAGTAAATTTATAATAATTTAATTCGAAAACATATGGTTTTCTTAATATATTATAACAACTTAGCCATATATCTTTTTATCAGTAAAATATTATCCTGTTTGTTTTTATACTTACTTTTATCTTGAGTTTCTACCATTTTTCTCATCATATTAAGACAAGCAATGTGGAAGTTATAATGTCTGTATTCTATACCTTTTTCTACCATATCTATAAGTAAGTTTTCTATAGATTTAGAATCGTTACTTTTAATAATCCAATCAAAAGCTTTGTTATATGTCTTTTTTATCTTTTTATCGGTAGCAAACATACCATTTAGTATCCTTGAAGCTACAAATGACATCTGATTAACATTTCTTTCTTCTATATACATCATACTAAGGGTAGTTTCTATATGTTTTTTTATATTTTTATCTATATTTTCTGACATTCCCAAAGCCATATTGGCATCTATATAGTACAAAGCCATAAGGCTCTCCCCTACTACTTCATAATGAGTGTTTTTCATGTTTTTCTTGAACAAATCAAGATATTTGAAATCGGTAAACCTACCCAAAACTCTTATAGCTGCTGCTTTTATAGTATTATTACTACTATTATTAGCCAACTCTTCTATCTTCTCTATAGTTTCTCTTTTGTTGTAACGCAAAGACAAATTAATATTATTTAAGCCCAACAAAACTATATATTGATCCTTACTGTTTATAGCTTTGTCATAAAGCATAAAAAATCGCTTCTCTTCTTGTTTGTCTTTTAATAACTCTAAAGACTCACGTTGATGATGAAAATTGTCCGAAAGTAAAAATTGCTCAGCATATTCAGTAAGGTTTTTGTCTAAATGTATCTTTGCCAAAACAATATTATTACTATTTACAGTTATAGTTCTTGGCTTTTCTTTATAATAAAACTTAACTAAACTCTCTTTTTCATTAACAAAAACCGTTCTGGTTTGTATATTGTTTTTTTCATAAACCTTTATTTCTAAGGGGAAATAAAAAGTGTTTTCTGATTGTTTTATATAAATAGTAACCGATTTCTCTAGTAAATCGTAACTCTTACTTATATTCATCTGAGCGGATGAATTTCTGAGATTCCATTGATCAAACAATATATCTAAGTCTTTTCCCGTTATATCTTTGATAGTATTTTCAAAAAGATTACTATTAAGATTATTCGTGTTTTTATAATCCGAATTGTATTTACTTAATATATCGGCAAACACATTATCGCCTAACATATCACTGATAAGATGAAACAAATACATCCCTTTAGTTTTAAGTAATACACTATGACTTTTGTCGCTAAAATCAAAATCACTAATCAAAGATTTATCTTTAAATTCTGCTTTTTCGAATTCTCTTTTGGTGTTATCTAAAAACAAATTAGCCGTATTATCGTCGTATTTGTGTTTTAACCAAAGATATACTGAATATCTCGAAAGTCCTATGCTCATATTAGACTCATCTATATTTTTTACCGAAATACTATTACCAAATACCTGATAAAATAATGAATAAACTATATCTGTTTCTAATATTTTGTATCTATCGTTTATAGCAAAATCATAACCATACAAATGACTAGTACATACAATACTAGCAAAAGGTTTAGTTATATTATTAAAATTCTCATCCAAAACCACATTCAATGTTTCAAAAGGGTAATTTATATTTAAGTCTTTTTCTATAAATTGTAATATATCTTTAGTTTGGGCTTCACAGTCTTTTTGTCGGTATTTAGAAGAATAAAAATAATTTATATCTATATCGTTAACTGTTTCTGTTTTCATTTCGAAATCACCTATACCCAAAAACATACTAGAAACTGGTACGTTTTTACTTAGTAACCAATGGTCTGTTTTGGTACCATCATCGTTAGAAATAGTTTGCTTAAGACTTCCATTAGAAACCGATTTATATTCCCCTGGATACTTAACCCACAAATCTTGCTCAGACCTCTGCCCTACCCTGTCTATAGTTACAAACCAAGAGCCCGCAACGCTTTGTTGACTACTTACAAACTTAAATCCACTCTTTGTTTTATCTAAATCGGTGAATTTTATTCCTTGTTTACTTTCTGTGTTTTTTTTATCTGTAGTATATTCTATATATATATCTAGACTCTCATTTTTAGTGTAAAATCTATCAAAATCTATATATATTTTATCTTTATAATAATTATATTTTACTTTTTTACCGAAAAACAAAACATTCTCTATTTTCATGTTTTTAGCATCCAAAGCTATATTGTTTTGCTTATAAAACAGAGGAGATAAACTTATCCACTGTTTAGCTTTTAGGGTATTAGAATCAAAATCGACCTCCAATTCTAATTTACTCTTTATATCACCAAACAACAAGTCACTTTCGTTAGTTCTGGTATATTCCTTAGGTAAAACCTGAGAATTAACTGAAACTGCAAACAAAATAATAAAACAATATTTAAATAACGGCATAATCTATTTTTTAATCATTAATACTTGCTCTATTTTTGAGCTAGACACTTTTAGTATCTTTATTCTGAAATCACCTATTAGAACTTCTTCATCTTTTACAGGTATATACCCTATATTATCTAGTATAAATCCACCTAAAGTTTCATAACTTTCCTCTTTAGGAATATCCAATTCGTAAGTGCCGTTTATATAGTCTATTTCCAATCTTGTAGAAAATTTATACGAATTATCCGATATTTTTTCGTCCAATAATATGTTTCTATCGTGTTCGTCTTCTATTTCTCCGAACAATTCTTCTATTATATCTTCGACAGTCACTATACCAGAAGTACCTCCATATTCGTCCAAAACTACTCCTAAACCTATCCTTTTCTTGACTAATAGATTCATAGAATCTTCGGCTTTCATTGCTTCGGGCATATACTCTATAGGTCTTAATATATTTATTATTTTATTTGGTTTTTTGTACAAATCGGACATATGTACAAAACCTATTATATCGTCTAAAGTATTACGAAAAATAATTATTTTGGAATATCCACTACTTACAAACAACTTTTTAAGAGTATTTATACTCTCTTTTATATCTATAGCTTCCAAATCGGTTCTGGGAACCATTATTTCTCGTACTTTAACCTTATGAAAGTGCAATGCTTTCTGGAATATATGAACTTCTGAATCTATTTGTTCAGTGTTTTCTGTAAACTCTATTTGTTCACTTATATAACTATCTAACTCTTCTTTACTGAAATTATTATTGTCATAATTTTTTTTAGATTTAAAAAAAACATATAAAATAGAATCCGATATAAAAGTTATAAAAGTAGAAATAAGGTAAAATAAAATATAAAACAAATATGCTGGTACTACAAAAAACTCCAATAAATAATTAGAATATATTCTAAAAATAGCTTTGGGCAAAAACTCTGCAGTAATCAATATAACAAGAGTTGAAACTATAGTCTGTATCACTAACAAACTAAAATCGTTAAAACCATAAGGGCTCACTAAGTTTTTGAATAGTATACCCATATAATACCCATAAGTAACCAAAGCTATATTATTACCTATCAACATAGTAGTAATAAACCTTGAAGAGTTTTTGGTAAGAATGTTCAATAATTTGGCTTTTATACCTTCTTTTTTTCTTTCTAAAGCAACTTGTAGCCTATTAGAAGAAACCAAAGCGATCTCCATCCCCGAGAAAAATGCTGATAATAAAATAGATGATAATATTATAAATATATGGTTAGTCATAAATAGTTTTTATTGTCTTTTTCTTCTCATATACCTCTTCAAAAAAAACATAGCAACAGAAAAAACCACAAAAAACAAGCTTACTATAGCTGTGTGTATGTCGGTCTGGTAAGTATTAATTGCTTGTATCAAAAATATAAGTGCTATAAAAAAATAGCCGTATTCTAGTATTATTCTAATTTTGTTCATCTGTTCCTTCTTTTATATTTACACTACCTGTTTGCTCTGAGGTTTCAAAATTCTCTAAACTTTCGTTAGACTCAAATCCTTTTCCGTAGTATATATCTCCGTTATTATTAAGTTTATATTTCTTTTCTGTAAAAAAATAACCTGTATTCTGATCCCAATAAAGTTGCTCAGTATCTAATCTAGAATTCTCACTGTGGTTTATTATAATCACATTCCCCCTTAGATCAGTCACCTTTTTACTCTCATGGCTTATAGCATAGTCTCCAAAAACACTAATAGAGTCTACTTTAGTATTAAACCTAACTAGGTGTATTCCTTTGATAAATTCTTTATATGGGTGAGTTTCTATATTACTAAAATCTAACATTACAGGAGCTTTTAAGTTAATAACTATCTCTCCGTAATTTTTATATATAGTATTTAGGCTATCAACTATCGCTATAGGTTCTTTCTTGTCATCTATAGGATTATTCATCTCTTTTATCGCTTTTTCACAAGCAAAAAACATTGCAATTGACAGAGCAATTACAATGTTTTTATAATTATTTTTAATATAAATTATCATTAATCTATAGTATAGTTACTGTTTCGTTTATCCAACAACCTACAGTATAAGACTCTCCTGTTTTCTTTCCTTCTATAAATTTAAGCTTCTTATTAGGTATATTCTTGCTATAGAAATTTATAGCTTTTTTAGCCGCTCTAGAACTTCCTGGATCAACCTGTGCTGCTTTCTTAGCATATTTCAAAGAAACAGTAAATACCATTTTCTTCTCAAATATACTACTACCACAACTGTTTGCCGAGTTAGCATAAAGACTAGCTATTAGCAAATAAGCCTTACCCATTGCTGGATTGCTCTTTATAGCCATTTTAGCGTATTTCCTAGAGTTAGATACCGATTTACGAGTCAATAACTGAGCTACTGTATATTGGTATTTAGCTTTTTGTATTAAGTTGTCTTCCTGGCTTATTGCTTTTTCGAAATAAGTCATTGCCTCTTGGTTCTTTCCTTTTTTCAACAATAAGTTAGCATAAGAAACCGAAGACCTGGTAGAAGGACTAGCCGAAACGTAAGCTTTAACTAATTTTTCGTACAAGTCAGAATCGGTACATTCTTTCTTCTCAACACGCTGAACTGCTCTTTTTAACCAAACAGCATCCATTTTATTTTCTTCAAAGTCTTTTTCGTACATAGGTACCAATCTCTCACAAGTCGATAACTCTAGTATTATTTTATCCAATATACCCTCTACCTGCCCCAAAGCTTTTAGGTTTACAGTACATATTTTTTTCTCTCTTTTTTCTTTTTTAGAAAGATTTTCAGAAACCTCTTCTCTTTTAGTTATTTTTTCTAACCTTACATGGTATTCACCTATCTTATCAGATACTGTTTCTACCACATCATCGTAAGTATCAAATACTAACTGAACATTAGTATCTTTATTCCTTTCTTTAACTCCCGTAAAATACATTTTTATATTATTTACCGACAGTTTTACTGGATTCAGCTTATACCCTTTCTCTAATAAAGCAAACACAACAGGCTCTTCCGCCCCTGCTTTGTGCATAAAAGTTGCATAATCAGAATATACCTTAGCCAATTTGGCTGGGTAATGCTCCATACGTTGGTTAAAAACTTTTTCGACCAAAGCCTGAGCTTCTACTTTGTTTTCTTCAGTTGCATTCTTGTATTTGTGTATAGCTATCTTTATACCATACTTGTATATATTTACGCTCAACTTAGGTGATTTCTCAAAACACCACATCCAATCATCATATGCTTCGTCGTAATTTTTGTTTTTCACCAATCCACTAAACAAATTGTATTTCAATTTTGCTTGTTCTTTTATAGAAGGCCCTTGATCCTCTCCTTCTACTTGTGCATTCACAGCCCAATTACTTATAAAAAGTAATATTGCCAATAGTCCTAAGTTATACTTATTTTTCATCTGTCTCTAGTTTTTAAACTTTGTTGAGTTATTATGTCTGCAACAAAAATATATAAATAATTGATATTAACACGCTTTTTTTCAAAAACATTAAACAGATACTATACCAAACTATGATTTTATTAGGGATGTTATTTTTATTTATGAAATATTTAACTTCATTTGGCTTTTTATTTACAAACGAGCTCTACTAATTCATTTTATCAAATATTTTATTACTTATTATTTCACATAAGTAAAACTACAATTCATCAATACAATCAACTAACAAAATACCTTAAGCAAAAACTCCTTACAAACTGCTATTGCAATTGGTAAGGAGTTCTATAAGTTCTATTTATATTGTAATATAAAATTACACTTTCAATATATCTGCTTCTTTTCTGGTAAAATTAGCATCTGTTTGTTTAGAAAACTCATCGGTCATAGTCTGGACTGTTGCCTCATGGTTTTTCTTCATATCGTCCGATATATCCAATTTTTTAATCTCACTATTAGCATCTTTTCTAGCGTTTCTAATGCTTATTTTAGCATTTTCAACCTCAGCCTTAGCTTGCTTAACTAGTTCTCTTCTACGCTCTTGAGTAGGTACTGGTACATTTATTATTACCATATCACCATTATTCATAGGGTTAAGCCCTAAGTTGGCAAACATAATACCTCTTTCTATTTCTTGAATAAGACTTTTTTCGAAAGGCTGTACAGTTATAGTTCTAGCATCGGGAGTACTTACGTTTGCTACTTGAGCTAAAGGAGTTTGCGAACCGTAATAGTCTACTCTAACTCCTCCTAGCATATTAGGAGAGGCTTTACCTGCTCTTATATTACTAAATTCTACTTTTAGGTGGTCTGAAGCTTTTTGCATCTGCTCCTTAGCCATTTCTATTATTAAACTTATTTCTTCTTCCATATTATATGTTATTTTTGAACCAAAGTTCCTATTTTCTCTCCGTTTATTAATTTCTCTAAATTACCGAATTTATCCATATCAAAAACAACCATAGGCAAATTATTTTCTTCACTAAGAGTAAAAGCAGTTAAATCCATTATTTTCAACCCCTTCGAAAGAACTTCTTTAAAGGTAATATTATCAAACTTAACAGCATTTTTATCTTTTTCTGGGTCAGCAGAGTATATTCCATCGACTCTAGTACCTTTTAATATAGCATCAGCACCTATTTCTATAGCCCTAAGCACAGCTGCCGTGTCGGTAGTAAAGTAAGGATTACCAGTACCTGCTCCAAATATTACAACTCTACCTTTTTCCAGATGTCTGACAGCTCTCCTTTTAATAAAAGACTCTGCTATTTGCTCCATTTTGATAGCTGTAAGTAGTCTAGTTTTAAGCCCACTGGTTTCTAGTGCACTTTGTAAAGCCAAACCATTTATAACAGTTGCCAACATCCCCATATAGTCACCTTGTACTCTGTCCATACCGTTACTAGCCCCTGCTACACCTCTAAATATATTACCACCTCCTATTACTATTGCTACCTCTATGCCTTTGTCAACTATAGTTTTTATCTCTTCTGCATAATCTTTTAACCTCTCTGGGTCTATACCATATTGACGGCTTCCCATTAACGACTCTCCACTTAATTTAAGTAATATTCTTTTGTATTGCATATTGTTTTTTGATAATATAACTGCAAATATAGTAATATAATTAGAATATGAGGTAATAGTGCTCTATGTCCTTATTTATTGTTGTTTTTTCATAATTTAAATTTTTAAACCCTATAAAATTACAAAACACACTTCCAAAAAATTGTCTATTCTGAACATTTCCATATACTTTGCCTATTTATCATTTATTAAAAATACTACTTGCACAAAAACACTTAATTGTGTACTTTCGAAGTCTTAATTTATCATAATTAACAACAAGCAAAATGACAGAAACAAACATATATACCCCTAAGAATAAAATAAGAATAGTCACAGCTGCATCCCTGTTCGACGGGCACGATGCAGCCATCAATATAATGAGGCGAATAATACAAGCCACAGGTGTAGAAGTAATACACTTAGGACACGACCGAAGCGTGGAAGAAGTTGTAAATACAGCCATACAAGAAGATGCAAACGCTATAGCAATAACGTCGTATCAAGGTGGGCATAACGAATATTTTAAGTATATGTACGACCTTCTTAAAGAAAAAGGAGCTTCACAAATACGAATATTTGGTGGTGGTGGTGGTGTTATACTTCCTGATGAAATAAAAGATCTTATGGATTATGGTATAACTCGTATTTACTCTCCTGATGATGGTAGACATCTTGGTTTGCAAGGAATGATTAATAATATGATAGAGCTTTGTGACTTTCCTACAGGAAAAGACGTTAATCTTGATCTAAAAACTTTAATCAACAAAAACGATAAGCAAATAGGGCAAACTATATCGGCAGTTGAGAATTTTTCCTCAGAAAATACCGAGTTTATTGATGAATTAAGAAAAGAAGCTAACAAAAAAGATGTTCCTGTATTAGGAATAACTGGTACTGGTGGTTCTGGTAAATCGTCGTTGGTCGATGAACTTATAAGACGTTTTTTACAAGATTTTGAAGATAAAAAAATAGCAATAATATCGGTAGACCCTTCCAAAAGAAAAACTGGAGGAGCATTGCTAGGTGACAGAATACGTATGAATGCCATAAGAAACGATAGGGTTTATATGCGTTCGTTAGCAACCAGACAGTCAAACTTGGCACTTTCAAAACACGTTAGCGATGCTGTTGATATACTAAAAGTAGCCGATTTTGATATGATAATATTAGAAACTTCGGGTATAGGGCAGTCCGATACTGAAATACTTGAACATTCTGACATTTCTCTGTATGTGATGACTCCCGAATATGGAGCTGCCACACAGCTAGAGAAAATAGATATGATAGACTTTGCCGACGTTATAGCTCTTAATAAATTTGACAAAAGAGGAGCTTTAGACGCACTTAGAGATGTCAAAAAACAATATATGCGAAACCATAATTTATGGGATACTCCTATGGATGACATGCCTGTTTATGGTAGTATTGCCTCTCAGTTTAACGATCCTGGTACTAACAGCCTTTATACTGTTCTTATAGAAAAAATAGCTACTAAGACCAAAAGAGATTTCAGTAGTAACTATACTATAAGCGAGTCTATGTCCGAAAAACAATTTGTTATACCTCCTAGCAGAGTTAGATATTTGTCGGAAATCACCGAGACTAACAGAAATTACGATAAATGGTCTAAAGAGCAACAAGAAGTAGCTCAGAGCTTGTTTGGACTGTTCAAAAGTATAAATATAGTTAGTGGTTTTGAAGTTAAAATAAACAAGCAAGGTTTAGAAACAGAAGATTTACTAGCTAATACCTCAGAGGACGACAAATTATTAGTTGACTTACTTATAAAAGAGTTTGACAAAAACAAAATGAACTTAGACCCTTACAATTGGGAACTTATAGTTAATTGGAATGATACAGTTGCCAAATATAAAGCTCCTGTATATGAGTTTAAAGTTAGAGATAAAACATTAAAACTAGAGACACATACCAAATCGTTATCTCAAACCGATATACCGAAAGTAGTACTACCCAAATATAAAGCTTGGGGCGATATATTACTGTGGCAATTACAAGAAAACGTACCAGGAAAATTCCCTTATGCTTCGGGACTGTTTCCTTTCAAAAGAACGGGAGAAGACCCTACTAGAATGTTTGCAGGAGAAGGAGGGCCAGAACGAACTAACAAGCGTTTTCACTATGTGAGTTTAGGTATGCCAGCTAAGAGACTTTCTACAGCTTTTGATAGTGTAACACTATACGGAAACAACCCCGATAGAAGACCCGATATATATGGTAAAATAGGTAATGCAGGGGTATCTATTTGCTGTTTGGACGATATGAAAAAATTATTTTCTGGTTTCGACTTGGCACATCCTATGACTTCGGTATCTCTTACCATAAACGGCCCTGCTCCTATGTTATTAGGTTTCTTTTTGAACGCTGCCATTGACCAACAATGTGAGGTTTATATAAAAGAAAACAAACTAGAGAAGAATGTAGAAAAAGTTATTTCTGAGAAATATAAAAATATAGAAAGACCCAAATATCAAGAAGAATTACCAGAAGGAAATGACGGTTTAGGCTTGTATTTACTTGGGTTAACAGGCGATGAAGTATTAGAAAATGATATTTATCAAGAGATAAGAACTAGAACCTTGACTCAAGTTCGTGGTACTGTTCAGGCAGATATATTGAAAGAAGATCAGGCACAAAACACTTGTATATTCTCTACCGAGTTTGCATTGAGACTGATGGGCGATGTACAACAATACTTTATAGACAAAGCTGTTCGTAACTTCTATTCTGTATCTATTTCGGGTTATCATATAGCCGAAGCAGGTGCTAACCCTATTACTCAATTGGCACTTACACTATCTAACGGATTTACTTATGTAGAGTACTATCTGTCAAGAGGTATGGATATTAACAAATTCGGTCCAAACTTATCGTTTTTCTTCTCAAATGGAATAGATCCAGAATACGCCGTAATAGGTAGAGTAGCACGTAAGATATGGGCAAAAGCTATGAAACACAAATACAAAGCCAACGACAGAGCTCAGATGTTGAAGTATCATATACAAACCTCAGGTCGTTCGTTACATGCTCAAGAAATAGACTTTAACGATATAAGAACTTCTTTACAAGCTTTATATGCTATTTATGACAATTGTAATTCGCTACACACCAATGCTTACGATGAAGCTATAACTACTCCTACCGAAGAATCTGTAAGGAGAGCAATGGCAATACAACTGATAATAAACAAAGAATTAGGACTTACCAAAAACGAAAATCCATTACAAGGTTCGTTTATAATAGAAGAGTTAACCGACTTAGTCGAAGAGGCTGTTTATATAGAGTTTGACAGAATAACAGAAAGAGGAGGAGTGCTAGGAGCAATGGAAACCATGTATCAAAGAGGTAAAATACAAGAAGAATCGTTGTATTACGAGACTTTAAAGCACAATGGAGAGTTCCCTATAATAGGAGTAAATACTTTTTTGAGCAAAAAAGGTTCTCCTACAGTAATACCTGCTGAGGTAGTAAGAGCGACAACCAAGGAAAAAGAATATCAGATAGAGATGCTTAATAATTTGCATAATCTATCAGCAGAAGAGCAGGTCAACACCTTGATAGAGCTAAGAGATATTGCTATAAATAGTGGTAATATATTTGAGTTTTTGATGGAAGCCACTAAAAAATGTTCTTTGGGGCAGATAACTGATGCTTTGTTTGAGGTCGGAGGTCAGTATAGGAGGAATATGTAAGGACTTAGATAATGTATTAAATAAACATAAAGCCAAGTAAATTTTAATAGTTAAATCTACTTGGCTTTATACATAATAAAAGGCTATACTATGGATGGAGCTATTGAAAAATCAACAACCGATCTTTGGAGAAGATTATTTAAAAGAACAACTTGAGAAAATAAAATATTTACCAAATATAATTTCACATTCTGTTTACACTCATATAACTAAATTATTACACATTTAAGCTTCACTCATAAAACCTCCCACAAACCCAAGAATTAACCTTTATTATTGCTCAATATATCATAACTTTGCAGAATGGAAGAAAATTACAAAATGATAGCCACTACTCTTTATGGCTTAGAAGAAGTATTAGCCAAAGAGCTTACAAACCTAGGTGCACAAGACGTAGAAGTAGGTAACCGTAGGGTTAGTTTCGTTGGAGATAAAGGATTTATGTACAAAGCAAACCTTAATTTAAGGACTGCTATACGTATATTAAAACCTATAAAAACTTTCAAAATAAATGGAGAGGAGGACTTCTATAAGAAGTTAAAAGCCATGGATTGGGAAAAATACATGGGTGTAAAAGATACTTTTTCTATACATTCGGTAGTTAATAGTACTTTATTATCGACCAATTCACATTATATTTCTTTGAGAACAAAAGATGCTCTAGCTGATTATTTCAAAGAAAAATACGGAGAAAGACCAGATGTAGACATAAAATACCCTACCATAAAAATACAAGTTCACGTATCAAGAAACCTAGTTTCTGTTTCACTAGACAGTTCTGGTGATTCTTTACACAAGCGTGGTTACAGAAGTGCTACTAACTTGGCTCCTATCAACGAGGTATTGGCTGCTGGTTTGGTGTTACTTTCGGGTTACGACGGTAATAGTAACTTTATAGACCCTATGTGTGGGTCGGGAACTATTCTTATAGAAGCAGCTATGGTTGCTGGTAATATTCCTGCTAATATCAATCGTAAATTCTTTGCTTTTGAAAATTGGAATGACTATGATGAAGAATTATTTTTTAAAATACATGACTCATTATTAGAAAAAATACGTTCTATTCCTCATAAACTAATGGGGTTTGACAAGGCTCCTTCTGCAGCACAAAAGGCGAATGAAAATATAAAAAATGCTAACCTTGATGAGTTTGTAAAAGTACATCATATTAACTTTTTTAATTCTAAAAAGGAAGTTTTTGGAGAGACTACTATAATATTTAATCCTCCTTATGGAGAAAGATTAGAACTTGACGAAATAGAAGAGTTTTACGAAAAAATAGGAAATACATTAAAGCATAATTATCACGGAACAAAAGCTTGGATTATATGTTCTGACATAGATGCATTGAAGAGTGTTGGGCTGAAAACTTCGAGAAGAATAGCTTTGAAAAACGGTGATTTAGACTGTAAATTTGTAAAATATGAAATCTACGAAGGCAGTAGAAAAGCTAAAAAGAACATAATACCAAATATTGATTAATTTATTTTAAGATAAATTTAAGATTTGATCCAATTTTTTTCATTAAATTACGGTTTGTAACCAAACTTGAAATTTATGAATAAAATTGGATTTATTTTATGTATTACATTACTATTGTTTAACCACTCAATAGCACAGGTTACTTTCAAAAAAAATAAAGATAAAATTTCAACTCATTTCAGACTTATAAATGATGTTATAATTTTAAAAATTAAGGTCAACGGTCATAAATGTAATTTCATACTCGACACAGGAGTAAAAACAGCTATACTTTTTGATAAAACAATAAAGCTACTAGACAGTACCAATATAAGAACTATTAATATAAGAGGGCTAGGAAAAGGAGCACCTATTGAAGCATATTATTCCTCAAATAATACTATAGAATTAAAAGGTTTGAAGATAGAAAAAGCTCTTATTCTTTCCTTAAAAGATCATCCTATAAACCTTACTAGTAAGTTTGGAATATACATACATGGAATAATAGGTTCTCAATTATTATCTGAGCTTTCAGTAAGAATAAATTACGACCGAAAAAAGATAGTTTTTTATAAAAAAACACCATTAAAACATATAAAGCGAAGAAGATATGACAAGGTTGAGATAGAAATAGTTAAAGGAAAACCATATTTAAAGACTAATATAACTCTTAACGACAGTCTCAATTTGGATGTTAATTTACTTTTAGACTCAGGAGCTAACGACGGTTTGTGGCTGTTTGAAAATAACGATATAAGAACAAGAGAATATATGTATAATGACTATTTGGGAGAGTCTTTGAGTGGATCTATGTACGGTAAAAGAACCGAAATAGAAAGCTTGAAAATAGGAAAATACACTTTAAAGAAAGCTAAAACAGCTTTTATAGATACTTTATCTATTGTTTTGAAGAAATCTCAAAAATGGAGAGGTGGGACTATAGGTGCTAGTATTTTAAAAAGGTTTAACATGGTTATAGATTATAGAAATAAGATTGTTTATTTCAAGAAAAACTCAAAATTTAACAAGCCTTACAAATACAATAAAACAGGAATTGAAATAATATATATAGGAGACATGTACGTTATGTCTGTGTCTCCTAACACAAGGAATTTGGTAAATAGAGACAACACTTCAATAAGTAGTATAAACCTAAAGAAATCAGTATTGAGACCAATATATAAAATCAATTATATACGCCCTAGCTCTAGAGCATCTAAATCGGGATTAAAACAAGATGACGTATTAGTTGAAATTAATGGAGAAAAAACTTATAATTACAATCTATTCAAACTTAAAGACAAATTAAACAAAAACACCAACAACATCATTACACTTAAAATATTACGTAATGGGATAGAAAAAACTTTTATTATTAGACCTTAGAACCTTTGTTTATTTCATCTTGTAATTTCCTCATTAACTTCCTTTCTCTATCCAAAGATTTGTATTTATACTCTTCAAGCTCTTCTTCTATTTCTCTAAAACTAGCTGTTGATTGCTTAGTCATAACATAGCTTTTTCTATAAAAAACACTTACAAAAATAAGAGATAAAAACAAAACAAAAACTATAGC
>JABSPL010000149.1 GCA_013215105.1 Flavobacteriaceae bacterium | reverse complement strand
CAGGGTCATAGAGACCCTGAAATGCAACCATCGGTTCAAAAATCACCTTTGGAAGCGTCTTGCGATAGCTAATTTAGTGATATTTTCACTATATTTGAAAAGAAAAAGAATTTTGTCCGATTAATAGGGGACTAGACCAGAGGTGAAGCTTAAAAATATGGTAAGTATTAAATAACAAACGGCATAATATTCTCAAAAAAAACTATTATTTCGTTTATTTACTGTAAAAAAACATAATACTATGCAAGAAGAAGATTATATAATGAAAATATTAAAACGTTTTTTCGATATTATAAGCTTACTGATAAATAATATAAAACAAGATAAAATAGAGGATATAGATATTCACTTAGACGAAATGTTCGATGTTTATATTGGTAAGGGTAGTTCGTTCTTTTATGAAAATGATAATAAGGTTATTAATGATTTCTTGTCAGAAACTAAAAACCCTATAGTCAAAAGCGAAATGTTAGCAGAGTTATTGTATGCCAAAGCTATAAGTATAAAAGAGCGTGAGTCTGGAAAAAATATGTTAAAGAAATCTCTATATATGTTTGAGTATTTAGATGATAATAGTTCTATTTTCTCTATGGATAGAATGAATAAAATTAATGAAATAAAGAAAAGCTTAACAAATTTTTAAAAAAGATAAAACCTCTGGCTTTGTACCTGAGTATGACTCGTTAGATGATGATTTTGGTTTTAGAATAGGTTTTAGTTTTACTAGATGAAGTTAATTATAAATTGTTGATTATTAATGAGAAATATACAGTTTCTAATTTTAAATATGAGAAATTTAGAAAATTATGGCGTTCAGCAAATGAATGCTAAGGAAATGGAAAAAGTTGATGAGGGATTTATTCCTTCAGTTATTTTTGGTTTATCTATTTCGGTTAAAGCTTTGTTGGCTATGGTTACTTGTAATGAAATTTAAAAATAAAAATAGGAACATAAATAATTACGGAGTTGCTGAATTATCGACATATAAACAGGGTGTTAAAAAAAGTAGATATTGCCAAATAATTAAATAGTCCTATTTATAAGTGTGAATAAAAAAACTAGAAAGCGACAAATAAGTAGATGGTATAAGATATTGTTAAGAGTTATGTTTCTAAAATAGTTGTTTGATTTTATTCTTATAGTGTCATTTGAGAGTAGTATAAGTACTCAAAGAGAAGGTCTTGTATATTTTTAAAATAAAAAGATAAAAGCAAAAAATCCATCAAAATAACAAGTATTTTGATGGATTATGATGACCTCGATATGGTCAAAACCTTAGCGTGTAATCCTTTTGTTTATATGTGTTTAAGTAGTTTGTTATTTGATAGTTCCCCTTTTGCACTAAAAAGCCTTTTAAATCGTTGTGATTTAAAAGGCTTTTTGGTTTTCTCTAATCTGTGTTAGAGTTGCAAATATAGTTCTAATTGTTCAGTTGTAAAAACACCTGAGTGAAATTAACTAATTTCACCAGCCACATAATGAAAACTTTCATACACTTCTAGTGTACTACCATCATTAAGTTCTATTGTACATCCAGAACTTGTTTTTCTTAGTGATACAATGCTCTTTACTTCTATTCTTAAACCGTTAACATCGTTTTCGTCTTGAGTTAAATATGTATATTTATTCATCTTATTTAATTGATTTTAGTTACTAATCACAGTCAGGTCTTTTAAGATAGAATGTGTTAAAAAAAAGAAGCCCAATCGTTAAGATTAGACTCTACACTTTCGAGCCTGTACCTTTACAGAGCCTCGCAACAAATATAAACAAATTTATAAAACACCTAGCAATTAAAAATAAAAAACCCACCATATAGCCCAACTTTAAGATTATCACAGCTATACACTACAGGTTTAGCAGTAACAATACAATCGTTCCAAGCCTCTACTTTTTAAAAGTCAGTCGCCAAAACTTTATAATTATGAAAAGCACCTAATTGAGTATACAGTAAATTACATTCTGAAGATAATTTATAATTCAAAAGAAAGTACAGAGAAATAAAAGAGGAAATTACATCAATAATTAAACATACCTATACCTAGTAAAGCCTTATCACCTGTTTTGGTGAGTATATTTGCCTCTATTGCTTTTTTAGGGTTCTCTACTAGTAGTTGACTGACTTATGTTTCTAAAATATTGTAAATAGTCTTTTCTTCTAAACTCTTTGCCTTTTACCTCCTCCTTAAACAATTATATTCTGTCATTATATTTAAGGTTTGTGTTTTGGGTTTTTAATAAGTCATCTAGGGCTTGTGATATAAACTATATAAAAGGTGTTGAAGTTCCTGTTTTGTCCGATTTGCTCAATACATTGTAGTACTCTGTTTTGTTTTCTTCTCCATGTAAGGGATTGTTTTGATAATATGTTTTAACCTCTCCTATTCTCTCTGATATAAAGCTTGTTAGTTTTAGTATTTCTTCTATTATTTGGAGAGGAGGGTTCATTTTATACTTAGAGTCCCATATTTATTAGTAAGTACATGATATTATACAATAAAACCAAAACATTAATATATAGTATAAGTGTTAGAGGTTAGTGCTATTCTCTCATAGTTTTTATCTATTTGTTGTTTATAATCTTCTGCAACTATGGTTTATTTTAATGTGTCAATTAATATTACTAATGTTTTTTTGAGAGGTGTTAATTATAAACATATTTGTTTTAATTTATATAAATAGTTTACAAAAAATAGGATTTAAATTAATTATAAAAGTTAATTCTGTTTTTTTTGATAATAAACATGTAAAACTAAGTTTTAAAAAAAAGAACTTCCTACATCTATTTGCTTGATATTAAGTGAATTAATTATTATATTTGTCATTATTTATTAATAATTTAAAAGAAGTCTTATGAAAAATTTTTTTTTATGTACAATGTTATTATTGTTTGTCTCTTGTAGAGAAGAGATAGATCAACATGTAAATGCTAATGATGGTAAACAGATAATTTCTTTCAAGTTTTTGGCTGAAGAAAATGTAGGTTTGAACGAGGATGTTGACGGGAAGATTAGCGATAGTAGCCCGCCTTATATTGAGTTAGTGATGCCAAAAGGTGTTCCTTTAGATAAGCTAAAACCTCTGATAGAATATGAAGGAGGTCGAATTCAGCCTGATTTAGGTCAAGGAAAAGACAGAAGGTTTTTTGATTTTACTAGAGGACTTCTAACTTTCGTAGTCATTAATGATGAAGAGAATTCTGCTTATGATGAAAAAGAGTCAGCTTTTTACTACGTAGATGTATATACTACAGGTCAAGAATCTAATATGGTACAAGACGATATTACTGTAGATGAAGATGGTAATTTGGATATTCTAGGTTCAGGTGATGAAGATACAAATATAATAGTAGATGGACTTGTTAATTCTGGTATTGAGATTCTAGAACCTATTACTTTAGCTTATTTTCCTAGTTGGAGTGAAAATTGGGCAGGAGAAGGAGGGAATTCTAAGTTTAGATCTATACCAAGCTATGTAAATGTTGTGTTTTTGTCTTTTGCTAAGCCTAATATGCGTTATGAAAAAGGTTCTTATGATATATCGGCAACGGGTATTCAGACTCCGTATGGAGGTTTTGCTTTATTAGAATCTATTAATGCACTTAATAATAAGGGTATTAAAGTTATTCTGTCTGTAGGAGGAGAAACTTATTGGGGCGGTGCTCTGTCAGGAGCTTCTGCAGCTTGCTACGATATAAATTATCAAGGAATAAAAGATTTTTTAGATGATTTTAATATTTCTGGTGTAGATTGGGATTATGAACCAGGAGGGTTCATATCTATTCTTAGTGAGGAATTTCATGTAAATAAATTTATAGAGTTTGTAACTAAAACGAGAGAAATAATGCCAAAAGGAGAGTATCTTGTGGCTTGTGCTCCTTCGGGAGTAGGAGCTCTTGGAGGAGCAGGCCCTCAACCTAATGGTATAGACGATTCATCATCACCTTATAATAATGATTACGGTAAAAGCTTGGGGGGAATCTTTTCTCCTGCGACAGTTGTAGGAGCTTCTCCAGCAACTTTGTTTGGTTTTGCCTCTTCAGGTCATTTTATACCTGTTATGAAGGAAGTAGGAAGTCAGATAGATATAGTTGCTTATCAGGGGTATAATGTTGGAGGTTCTTCTGATCGTAAGGTAATGTATGATGCCTATGCATATTATGCAAATATATATGGTTTTGTTGTAGTTGCAGGAACTCATGTAGCTACTGAGCCTTGGGGCCCATATTATTATTTTGACAACAATAAAATAGCTGATTTATCGGAGTATATATATAATGGAGGGAGTCAAAATAGGCAAGGTATGAATGATGGTATTATGATATGGGAATTATTAGCTCCAGACCCAAATAATAATGGCTATGAATTTATGAAGATTGCACATGAAGTACTTAAAGGTACATCTAAGGCATCGGCAATAAGTATAGGGATGACAGCTGGACCCGAAGAATATACAGGAGGAGGAGAGGTTTCTGTTTCGGAGGGAGATTCCAGTGAAGGAGGAGAAGGTTCTTCTTCCGGAGAGCTGTATTGTGGATATCCTAAATGGGACGCTAATAAAATATATTCCACAAGAGGTAGTAAAGTTTACCTCGATGGAAAAATATGGAGTAATGAATGGTGGACACAAGACGAAGCTCCAGATGTAAGTAAAGCTTATGGTGTATGGAGAATTGTAGATGACTGTAATTTATGAGTCTAATATTTTAAGAAAACTAAACAGACTGCTATCTTCATAGTGGTCTGTTTTTGTGATTGTCTGTATATACCTAGTAAAGCCTTATCACCAGTTTTATTAAGTACATTACCCTCTATTGCTTTTTTAGGGTTCTCTACTAGCAGTTGACGGACTTATGTTTCTAAAATATTGTAAATAGTCTTTTCTAATAAAAAAGACAGAACTCGTAGTTTCCCCTCAGGCAGCTGTTTTTCTTAACGCTGTAAGCCATTTGTAAGATTAATCTTTTAAAATAAGGACGCTTTTTTTATTGGCTATTTGGCAATGACTTGCATCTCCTTTGGTTACTTATGGCATTGCCAGCTCTGGTGCTATCAGCTTCCAGAAAAGAGATTAAGAGGTGTATTGCTCTATTATAGATCTGGTTCACTTCTACTATTATATTGTATAACTTAAAAGCCCCTGTATATTAAATTTCAGGGGCTTTATTACTCTTGTAGTTATTGAATACGTGTATACTCAACTGTATCAGTATAATAATATTTAATGTGATCTGGGTCACTATTTTCCTTATTATGGTCAATAATGGTAAATTTAATTCTTGCATAAGAGGTTTGTACTCCTGGAGCATAGGGAACTGATAAATCGGATATATTCGGGCTATCAATAAGAAGTTTAATGT
>JABSPL010000148.1 GCA_013215105.1 Flavobacteriaceae bacterium | reverse complement strand
AGGGTCATAGAGACCCTGAAATGCAACCATCGGTTCAAAAATCACCTTTGGAAGCGTCTTGCGATAGCTAATTTAGTGATATTTTCACTATATTTGAAAAGAAAAAGAATTTTGTCCGATTAATAGGGGACTAGACCACCATTCCCCTTCTTTAACCTTCGTTATTGACATATTGTTTAATGGAATTATTAACTCTTTTACAAAAGGATCTATGATATCTGAACCATTTATTATAGCTACATTCCTATCATGATATAATCTCACAAAATAATTTTCATGTAATAAACTTTTTTTTGCAAACAAAGAATCTATAATTACTAAAGAATCTTTTGCTTGCTTATAAATAAAGCTTTCATAGAATATATATTCAGTGTCACTTATTATAGAGCCTGGATTTGCGGCTATATAGTGTAACTTCTTTTCTTGAGCTTTTACGTTTTGTAAAAACATTATAATTATAATAAATATTATTTTTTTCATATTAATTAGGTGTTTGTGTTCTACTTAATCTTTCTACGTAATTATGTTGTGTATTTCTAAATCTTGCCATATTGTCTGTTTCCCAAGTTGGGGGTATTGTAATAACCCTAGGCATTACTCCTGTTGTTGTAGAAGGTAATAAATTATAAAAATGAGTAGGAACTCCATTATAGGTTTTAATCCAACAAGCATCTAGAAAACTCTTATGTACATCATTATCATTATCTTCAAAGTGATCATCTAGAGAATCTATATCATTACTATCAAAATTACCACTTGATGAATGACTATATGTGATACCTCCTTCCTCTTGGTTATCATGAGTTATAACTTGGTTGTTTACGTTTAAATCATTTGTATTCCATTCATTTACAATAATCATAAATCCTCTAATATGTCTCACCACAGCACCTCTTTTAACACCCAGCAAATCATAAGCTTTCCTTATATTAGCTTTCCAGTCCCATAAGGTTTGAGCAGGAGCTTGTGGGTTGTCAAGTTGCATAAGTCCCCATCCACAAGGAGCTCCAAAGTTAGGCATTCTACTAAAAGCAGCCCAGTCATCTTCCAAGCCTTCGTTATCTTCGGTAAAATCATTAAATTGTCTTGCATTCTCAGTTAGGTTGTTAGGCGTGCCACTTTCGTGGAATACTATCTTTTTGAAGAACCAAATACTATTATATGGTGCTTGGTTTACATAGTCGTTTACATCTGCTACCGTTGGGTTTTGCCCTTTTATAAAGAAACGTAAAGTATCTAATTGTTCATTTCTTTTAGTTATCAAATAAGCTATCCCTCCTCTTATTTTAGGTCTATTGGTTTCTGTATCTGTGCCAAAATCTATATCCCAAACTTCATTAGAATCTAGCTTTTTCCAACCTGTAGTAGGAAAACTTTCAGACTGGTTGGGCGACCTATTAGTTCCACTACCTGTACAGGGTCTTTTGTACTCTATCACAAGTTTTATTTCGTATTCTTCGTCTGTAATCGAGTTTATTCTAGCTCTTATATCTGGCATCTCAGGTAAACTGTTTATTAATAATACTTCGTCTGCTTCTTTTTGTTCATCTCCTTCAAATAAAGTAATTAATGAGTTACTTTCATCATCACTAACAGGCAACTTATCCAATTTCAACACTCCAAACCACTTCAACACCTCTTTCATATCGTCGTCGTTATCGTTCATTAGTTGTACCATCATCTGTAACTTTTCATCAGTATCAAAAAAGCCTAACACTAAATACTCTCCTAGTTCTATTACTTTTACTGTTTTGTTGGTTTCGCTGTCTTTTACTATATCGCAGTAATCATCGAAACTAAGCTTTTTGGCTTTCGGGTTCTTTACAGCTGAGTATATTGCTAATTTATAATCTTTTCCGTCAATAGAGTACTTTCCTAAGTAAATGTTTTTAGCTCCTAAACTAGGGCTAAACTCACTATTTACTTTAGTTTCTTTTATCTTTAATAATATTCTATCAAATAACACTTTTCCTTTACGCTTACTAAACTGTGCATCACCACGCACTGACCAATCTTCTATGTTTTTGACTTCTTTGTCAGCCACTTTTACTTCACTACAGTCTGTTAGTAGTTTGTCGAAGTCTTTATAAACTTTATCAAGAACCTTCTCTTCCGATACTATATCTCCTATAATTATTATAGGAGAAGTTGAACTGACAAATTCCTCCCATGTACAATTAGGATTATTCAACTCCCCATCATCATCACTATCGAACAAATAAAGCTTAAACCCAGCAGCGTGCATAGTGTCCCAATCCATGTGAGTAAAGTTCTCACCTTTATCACTACTCTCGTGCATTAATAAATCAGTATCAATTTTACTATGCTCCAAACCAAACACCCCATGCCCCAACTCATGAGCTAAGGTATGCTCATACCCACTAGTAGAAAACACAAAACCAAACTGCTTTTTTCTTGGCATAAATCCAAGAATATCATTGTTAGTTC
This sequence comes from Flavobacteriaceae bacterium, assembly GCA_013215105.1. GTDB lineage: Bacteria > Bacteroidota > Bacteroidia > Flavobacteriales > Flavobacteriaceae > DT-33. The sequence goes on along the minus strand of JABSPL010000148.1, from coordinate 19,298 downwards.
TTGGTATTTCACTAGTAAAAAACACATAATAAGTTTCCTTATCTATATCTTCCTCTTGTTTGTAATAGTTTCTTATAGCAAGTTCTACATAGTTACTACAGGTGTTATTTCTCTATGCTTATAAGATTCATAGTCCTTTCTAATACGTTCTGCCAATTGCTTAATCTCCTCAAAAGTATAATTAATTTCATCTTCTTTAAGCTTGAAACTTCTTGTTACATCTACAAAACTATTACAGAAATCTATATTTAAAACAAATATCTCGTCTGTTTTATAAAGGGTGAAATCCCAAGGACTATCGTAAACTTCTTTTAAAATTTTCATAAACTACAGCTTAATTACAATATAATCAATATCCAGTACCATCCTTTCAGTTTTAATGATTGCTTCATCTGCTCCACCAGATGTTTTTCCTCCTGGTATCCATTTATCATTTGCACCAAATTCTTTCCCAGATGGCATTTCAATTTTATTACTCGGATGAAAGTCTATTCTTACTAACCCTCCATTTATTTCATCTACTGAAATACCTAATCTTTTCGCCTGTTCGACAACTGGTAAAGTCAAAATATTATCAATTTCTGCCTTTGTTGAAATAAACTCTGTCATCCCTTCATCAGGCTTACCAACACCTCTTTTATTGTATGTTTCTTTAAGAACAATTCTTGAGCCTCCATCATCAAACTTCTTCAAATGATTATCAATATATTCTTTAGGTAAATATGTATTAGGATTTGGTCTGCTTTTTTTAGGCAAACTAAAAGCCTCCAATGCACCTCCATTAGTACGAATTACATCGTCAGCATTTAGTCGAATCATCTTCTGCCAAGCATCAACCAACTCAGGCTTATCTAAAAGCTCTTTAGCAAAGCTAGGGTTTTCAAAGTCTTTAGCAAACTTTATATAGTTTTTTTCTTTTATTTTTAAAAATAAGCCTTCAAACTTCTTACTATACTCTATATTATTTAACTTCTCTAATAGCTTTTTTAATAACTCCTTAGATTCCTTAGTTTTTTGCTTTGATAGGGTTTTTAGATACTTTGTAGCATTAGGTAATTCCTTTAGCTTACTTCCTAGTTTAGTAGCCGCTTTACCTATGTTTTTTACACCTTTTACTGTTGCTGCAACACCTCCTGTGGCTATATAAATAGTTATTTCTGCTCCTGTTTTAGTTACTACATATTGTTGTTTGTGAGCATCATTTAGGTCTGTTTTCAATCCTGAATATATAGCTTCACTTAAGCTTTTTATATTTTCCCAATTAAATATTTTATCAAATTCAAACTTTTTTTCATCATCTATAAAAAATGTCGTTATTTCCTTTATCATAAAAAGGATACCTAAGCTCTCTTCTACAACATAGTCAGTAAGCCCTGCAAATATTTGGTTGAAGTGCAAGTAACTTGGTATTTTACCATAAATAGGATTTGGCTCATACCACATGGCCTCTGCCACACTACATTTTGTCCATAGAGATTTGGCATTTAACGAAATAATCTTCACTATTTTCAATAGTTCTTCCAAAACTTGCTCATCATCCGAAAGAGATAAAATAGCTTTTTTAAGATAAGGGTCGTTTAATGCTGCTTCTATACTTTTCTTATATTCTTTTCTGAAATCTTCTACCGAATAACCTAAAGTCTCCTGTAATTTCTGCCTGTTGTAGAATTCATCATTTAAAAGGTAACTATCTGTAAGTTTCACTTCATAGTCTAATTTACCATTTTCCAAATATTTAAGTTCAACTATGTATTCTGTGTTTTCATTAACCGACTTAGCTGTTTGCTTTGTTTTATCTTTGTTTTCTATAATTACCTTTATGCTTTCATGTTCACTAAAAGGGTCGTTTAATATTTTTTGGACTAATGTTATTAGCTTTGATTCAGAACTATTATCAATATCATTATATTTCAAGCACTCCTTTATAGACTTTACAATTTCTTCTACTAATCTACCGTCATCATTTCTTTTACATAATGGATTGTTTTTCTGTATATATTCAGATATTTGAGGGCTACATTCTAGGTTAATATAATTATCTCCTTTATTACCTACCAGTAAAAGAGTTTTATCCTTATTAGAAACCTCATTAGAATGAAATCTTTTTAGTTCATTCATCAGGCTTGTGTCTTCTATCGAACCATTTATTTCTACTTTAGCTTCATCGTCGGTAAAATAAATAATCAGATATTTATATTCAATATTGTTAATGTTTTCGGATGTTACATACGCTTTTTGTATTCCTTCTATATTAGAATATTTTATTTCTGCTTGTGACGTCTCTAATTCTCCTTCACATTTCTCTATATAAACCGAAACGTAGGTTTTAACACCTAATCTGTCAGATATTTCTTTTAATTCTTTTTTTATCCTATCGCTTATTTCTGTGTAAATACTATCCCCTTTGTCCTCACTCAACTCCCCATCAGCATCACTATCAAACAAATACAACTTAAACCCAGCAGCATGCATCACATCCCAGTCCATGTGAGTAAACTCAGTACCAGTAGAACTACTCTCATGCATTAATAAATCAGTACCAATCTTACTATGCTCCAAACCAAATACTCCATGCCCTAATTCGTGGGCTAATGTATGTAAAGTTTCATTGTCTTCATTTTTATCAATTTTAACATAATCAGAAAACACAAAACCAAATTGATGTTTTCGCGGCATAAAGCCTTTTATACTACTATCACTTGGCTTCAATTCATCTACAAAAAATACGTAGTAAGTATCCTTATCCGCTCCTTCTTTTTCTTTGTAATAGTTTTTTATTGCCGACTCCTCTTTGGTGTATTTCCTCAGTATTCCACTGCTATCCATGTCCAAAACACCCTTAGTTCCCCTATCCCAAACATCTTTACCTATCTTTATCTTATCAGTATCAACACTAAACTTAACCCCTGCTTTGCCGTAAAATTAATACTTAAGTATTGGGTCGTCTTTTTTTAATCTTGCTCTACCTCGGGTGTATAACCAACAATCACTCTTTAGGTATATTGGCTCACTTTTATGTGTTTCTAATATTTTACCTGCTTCTGTTATTTCATAATATGTAATTACACATTGTGCTTTCGGTAAATCTTCGTTTAGATAAACTATACGAGGCTCCCAAAGGTCTTTATTCTCAATATTCGATTCGTTTGGCGTGTACATATATATAGCAAAGTGATTTCCATCTATTATTACATAGCTTTCATAATTATAAAGATCTAATTTATCTCCTATCAACACCCTGCTATCAATCAAATTTCCTTTATTGTCAAATATATTAAGGTATGATTCCAGAGTACTATACGGCATAGATGTATAAGATGACTTAGCATATATAAGGGCTATATAATTTTCATCTATTATATAACTCAGAGTTGCATATATATCAAATTTTTGCTTAACCTCTTCACCTGCATCTCTATCAAGTTCCGTCTTTATAAAATCCTCTTCACTAAATTTAAAGAAGTTCTTCATTGTTTCCTTTTCATATATCCGAAAGTCACGCCCCAGTTTTCCGCTAATAGGTGCAGAACGATTATAATAATCATACGCTTTGGTATCATTAAAAGGTAGAGGCATACCGTGAAATTCGTTTATCAATTTGATGAATGATAAATCTTGTATTCTACCAGATAATGTTATGCTGTCTATCGTAGAATGTTGGTATATTTCCCATGTCCTGTCATTCGTCATTATTTCATTGTCCGATTGACTAAAGCCTACAAATGCCACTAAACTAAATGTTATTGTTAATATTATGTTTTTCATATTTTAAAGATTTACTCTGATATCTGTTATTCTATATCGTTTAGAGCCATTAATTATTTCTGTTTCTAATAAATTATTACTTAATGTGAAAATATTATCAGTGCTAGTTCCGTTTACTTCGTTAGTTGTACCTACTTCATAATATCTGTAATTATTCCCATCTCTCGATACTATTACCACATAATGCCCTGTTGACTCTGGATTATTACCAGAACATCTAGTTTTAGTAATTTCTTCAGTAAGTCTATTTCTTGTAAACTTCTGAACTCCAACCATAACAGGGTTTCCTTCAGCTAATTCATCGTTTAAAACTTCTAAGCCACGAGTCAAATTTATCTGATTGGCAGTGGTGCTACAATTATCATCTTCATCAGTATCAACAATTATTATTCTTTCCCCCGATAATTGAACAGATGCAGCCTCTAAAATAGCTCTTGCCGCTTGATTACAGCAATTATTTGAAGGACTAGCCCCAACAGCTACACAATTACATCCAGAGAACCCTCCCATTACTTCCTCAATTCGTGTACAATCAAATTGACCTATCCATTCAAAGTCTTGCTCTCCCAATATGTGCTCCTTAAAAACCTCTCCTTTATTAGCGGTTACTCTAAAGACAATATAAACCTTTTCATCGACTACATACTCAACCTTATCGAATAAATGTTCATTTCTAGATTCATAATAATTAGTTGTATGACTTTTATATTCGCTTACTCTCCAATTTGCATCGTTTAGTTTAACTTCAAGTTCCTCTACTACTTCCAATATTATTCCGCTTATCTTTGTGCTTTCTATGTCTATTTCTTTACCAAAAAGATACATACCTTTTTCTAAACTAAGTTCTTCTTTTTCTCGTATCTCATCTAGTATTTCAGGTAATTTGTATTCTTTCGTGTTTTCTTTTTCCTTTGTAAGCTTTGAGTCTTTAAAATAATCAAAGTTAAAAGTAAAGGTTTTTATTAAAGATTCCAAAACATATGCCTCAATTTCCCTTTCCTTATCGTTAAAGTAAAACCATAAATCTTCCATTGGGTCAGTGTCTGCTATTGTATTCAACTCTCCTTCATCATCACTATCAAATAAATACAACTTAAACCCAGCAGCGTGCATAGTGTCCCAGTCTGTATGGGTAAAGTTTTCATCAGTAGACTTACTGTTTTCATTCATCAATAATCCGTTGCTGTTACTATGCTCCAAACCAAACACCCCATGCCCTAATTCGTGAGCTAAAGTATGGTTAGCATCACTACCAGAAAACACAAAACCAAATTGCCTTTTCCTCGGCATGAAGCCAAGAATACCATTGTTAGACCTTGGTATTTCACTAGTAAAAAACACGTAGTAAGTTTCCTTATCGATATCTTCTTTACTTTTATAATAGTTTCTTATAGCAAGCTCTTCTGAGCTATATTTCTTAAACATTCCGCTATCACTTACGTCTAGCTTTCCATTACCATTCTTATCCCAAACATCTTTACCTATCTTTATCTTATCAGTATCAACGCTAAACTTAACCCCTGCCTTTCCATAAACTCGGTTCAGATAATCCTCAGTATCGCTACCTTTAGGCATTGTACTCTTATTTACACTAACCAACACAACATTTACTTCCTGTTGAATAGCATGCCATAAACCAAACTTACCTAATAAGATTTGTTTTCTTACGGTGCTATCTTTCTTTTTGTAAGTAATCATTATATTCTCCTTAGCAAACTCGAACTTACGTCTTATATTAAGCTTACCATTCTTGAATTTAGATGTATAATCCTCTCCTTTTTCACTTGTGAATATTAGGTCTTTCTCGGAATAGTTGCTGTTTTTAAAACTTATTTTAAAACTTAGTTTGTCATCTTCACCTTTACTTGTTATTTTATCGTTTTTACTCGACACCAATGCATAACGCATAGGTTTAGTACCTGTACTGGTTGTTATTTGCTCATAATCTGCTCCGTTTCCTTTGTCAACATAATAGTTCTCAGAGCTATCAAGACTTATTTCTATATCTTCGTTATTGATGGTTGCCTCTCCGTCGTTGCCCATTCCTGTTGTGTTTCCAACACTAAGAGCTCCCGTATCGGACTGTTGTCCTTCTATTACTTCATAACTCTCGTTTACGGTAAATGTTTTACCCCCTGCACCTTTTATTACAACTGGCACTCCTGTATTTATAGGTATTATATTTCCATTTTTATCAACTATTACTATCTGCGTTTTTCCGCCTTCTTTTTCGGGTTTTACTATCTTAATACTTCCTATTTCTATGCTTTCGGCATCAAACTCTTTTATCTCTCCTTTATCGCCAAACAAGTCTTCTACATTATTGTCTAGGTTTTTTATATTAGCCCCTTTAGGGTCGTAAGCCGCTTTAAAAAAGCCTTCTATAAGTCTGTAGTTTTGGTTTACTTTTATGCCGTCGTAAGTCATTTTGAGCTTTACAGAACCCAAAAGAGGTATACTATGAGCTATAGCATCGCCACTATGCAGCCCGTTTACGCTTTTGGTTACACTTGCTATTTCTACCATTATCATACCTACTCTTACAAAATCACCTTGATTTAACTCCATAAGAGGCTCAAAATTAGTGATAGGTTCTATAGCCATTGTCTGGCATCTGTCATCAATTATCTCCTTTTCCTCCTCAGGGCTCATAGTCCTAAAAGTCTGAATATCACTCCAAACATAACCACTAAGCGGAAAACATTCTGCTCCAACCCTGTATTCTACATCGGTATCAGGCTGATAATTCCAAGAGAACAAATGCTCCGTTTTCTTAGTCTTCTTTTCCATCTTCCAAGGGCTAGGCTTCATGTTTCTGGCGGAACCGTTGGCTATATTCCTGTCGGTAGCAGGTGCTCGGTGTTCTACTTTGTAGCTAGTTCCGCCGAAATGCTCCCAAGTAAGTTTGGTTTCGTTAGGGTTCTGGTTGTTAGTTTCGAACATATTGGGCGGCTCACACTGAGGTAAAAACGTAAACCAAAATATCTCGCTATAACCATCGTTTTTGAACATAGAAGTCTCCGAAATCCCTGTAGTCACTATGGCTTTTACCCTCCAAGCATACATCATTCCTTCTTCTAAGAAAGGCTCGCCACCGCCATAAACGAGGCTAGGGGTAAATGTTTCAGTCTGGTAATAAACAGGGCTAGAAAGAAACACCTGACGTGGATCAGCACCTTTGTATCGTATCTTTTTGAGTGTAAACTCATATCGGGCAGCCATGGCGTTTAAGTGCCTTGGCAACCAAGTGAAAAATATGTTTGGAGGTTCTGAAAAATTTATTAAAGTCTCATTTTTGGGAGCTATCAGGTCGGGCGGCGAGTTAAGTATTATATACATTTGTATATTGAACTTTAGCGAAATAGGTCGGTTTGTAATATAGTCAAAGACCTGAAACCCGAATTTATAGAATCCAGTTCGTAAGTTTCCTGCATATTCTCGGGAAGACATGCCATTTAGGTTTTTGTATTTGAAATAAGGAGCTAGGTCGTTGTTGGTAAGTCGTAGGTTTACTCCACCGTCTAAGTATATTGCTTCGGCACCTTGCACGTAGTTTTTGCTACTTACGTTTAGCCCACGACCATTCAGGAATATTTTTAGTTTCACTCTTCTGCCTAGTTCACCAATATCGTTAAGACGTACGTTAATAAAGAATTTCTCAGAGCCTTGACTACCATATTCGTAGAACTTTACTGAGTATGGGGGTATTGCCATGCCGGTAATGTCGACAGGGTATATTTGGGCGGAGAGGCTTTCGAAGGCTAGGAATAATAATAGTAATATTAGGTATTTTGTTCTACCAGTAATCAGTTTCCTCATAGTTATTGTTTTCATAGGCAACAGCTAAATTAATCTTTTTTAATTAGTTAGGGGTTTTATTCAGGAATATTTACTAATAACAATGAGTTTCCCCTCTCGAGAGGGGACTAAGGGGTGTGTGACTAAGGGGTGTGTAGCTAAGGGGTGTGTAGCTAAGGTGTGTGATTAAGGGGTGTATTGGGCTGTGTCGTGTTGAATTATCCAATCCAATCCAATCCAATCCAATCCAATCCAATCCAATAAGGAAACCTATGGTGACTAACAGACAGGAACTAATTTCTAATTTTAAGTTATAACCAAGTATATCTATATACTAATAAATAAAAAGTATATATTTGCTACAATGAAAATTATAAATACAATATTATCTATATGGATGCTGTGCATATTTAATATGCCTTGTACCGATGCTATAGCCCAAGAGACTATTGTTGTAGATGGTCATAGTGAAGAAAATCATGAAGATTTTTGTTCTCCTTTCTGTGTATGTCAATGTTGTGGTAATATAGCTACTAATAATGATATGCTTTTTTATAATATTACTTTCAAGAAAATTGATTCTTTTACTCATGTTTTTTCTTACAAAAATGAGTACTTTATGAATGTCAACAATTCTGTTTGGCATCCACCTACATTGTCATAGTTTTTTATTTAAGGATAATTATATCCTATTTTTACTAAAATTCACCTTTTTTATGTTTTTTTAAGACTTTAATAATATGTTATTATATATTATCGAATTTTTTATGGGCTAAAAAGGATAATCTAAAATAATAAATCAATGTTTGATAATATAATAAGTTATTCTATAAAGAACAAATTTGTTGTTATGCTTTCTGTATTTGCCATAATGGTATGGGGAGTATATTCTCTAAAACAAATACCTATTGATGCAGTACCCGATATCACTAACAATCAGGTACAAATAATAACAACTTCACCTACATTAGCTACTGCCGAAATAGAGAAGTTTATAACAAGTCCTATAGAGCTTTCTCTGCAAAACGTGCAAAATGTAGAAAATATAAGGTCTATATCTAGGTTTGGGCTATCGGTAATTACCGTAGTTTTCGAAGAGGATTTCGATATTTACTTAGCAAGACAGCTAATAAATGAGAGTCTTAAATCGGCTCAGGAAAATATTCCCGAAGGACTAGGAACGCCAGAACTTTCTCCTATTTCGACAGGTTTGGGAGAAATATATCAGTACACTTTACAGGCCAAGCAGGGCTATAAAGATAAATATGACGTACAAGAGTTAAGGACTATTCAAGATTGGATAGTAAAAAGACAACTCTCAGGTATAAAAGGAGTGGCAGAGATAAATACTACGGGAGGATATTTGAAACAATATGAAGTTTCTGTAGACCCTTATATGTTGAAATCGATGAATATAAGTATAGACGAAGTGTTTGATGCCTTAGAAAATAGCAACGAAAACACTGGAGGTGCTTATATAGAAAAAAACTCTAGTACTTACTATATTCGTAGTGAAGGCTTGGCTAAAAGTCTTGCTGATATAGGTAGTATAGTTGTAAAAAACACTCAGGGAACACCTATATTGATAAGAGATATAGCGAAAGTACAATATGGTAAAGCACCAAGATATGGGGCATCGGTAAGGAACCAAGAAGAGACTGTGATAGGAAAGGTGATGATGTTCAAGGGAGCTAATTCGTCTAAAGTTACAGCTTTGGTAAAAGAAAGAGTTCTACAAATACAAGAATCGTTACCCGAAGGTGTCGAAATAAGACCATATCTGATAAGAGACAAGTTGGTAAACAAAGCCATAAGTACAGTAAAAACTAACTTAATAGAAGGAGGGCTTATAGTTTTGTTTATACTTGTATTGTTGTTAGGTAACTGGAGAGCTGGGCTTATAGTGGCTTCGGTGATTCCTATTGCTATGTTATTTGCCATTTCTATGATGAATTTACTAGGTATTTCGGCAAATTTGATGAGTCTTGGTGCTATAGATTTTGGTTTGATAGTCGATGGAGCAGTTATAATTGTCGAAGCTATTGTTCATCGTGTTTATAGTAAGAAAAACAATACAACTCTTAGTCAGGACGAAATGGATGAAGAGGTGGCTGTTGCTTCCAAAAAGATACGTAGTTCAGCAGCTTTCGGGGAAATCATAATATTAATGGTGTATATACCTATACTAGCATTAGTAGGGATAGAAGGTAAGATGTTTAAGCCAATGGCTCAGACCGTAATGTTAGCAATATTAGGTGCATTAGTACTCTCTCTTACTTATGTACCTATGATGTCAGCTTTGTTTTTGAATAAGAAAATAGTTTATAAAGTGACTTTTGCTGATAGGATAATATCGTTTTTTCAGAAATATTATAAGCCTTTGTTAGAATATTCATTAAGAAAAAAGAAAGTAATAGTGTTAGCAACTATCTTACTGTTTTTCGGAAGTGTTTATAAATTCTCAAATATGGGAGGAGAATTTATCCCTGTATTAGAAGAGGGAGACTTGGCAATGCAACATATATTATCGCCAGGAAGTTCGTTAACTCAGAGTGTTGATATAGCCAAAAAAATACAAAAAAGACTAAAAGATAATTTTCCAGAAATAATAGATATAGTAGCAAATATAGGTTCTGCAGAGATACCTACTGATCCTATGCCTGTAGAGGTAGCCGATTATGTACTTATAATGAAACCTAAAGATGAGTGGACTTCCGCAGAAAGTAGGCAAGAATTATTTAATAAAATGGAAATTGTATTAAGAGCCGTTCCTGGGGTTGGTTTTGAGTTTTCTCAGCCTATACAGTTGCGTTTTAACGAGCTGATGACTGGTACTAAGGCCGATATTGCTATAAAGCTTTATGGTGAAGACTTAGATATTATGTTTGCTAAAGCCAAAGACGCAGAAAAGATAATTAATAAAATAAAAGGAGTAGCGACGGTCAATGTAGAGCAAACTATAGGTATGCCTCAGATATTGATTTCTTACAAATACAAGAAACTTGCTCAATATGGCTTACATGTCAAAGATGTAAATAGAGTAATAAGAACGGCTTTTGCAGGTGAAAAAGCAGGGGTTATATACGAAGGAGAAAAACGATTCGATTTGGTTTTGCGTATGAATGAGAGCAATAGAACTGATATTTCGAATGTGAAAGACCTATTTGTAACTTTAGATAATGGTAGTCAGATATCGCTGAGTAGTGTTGCTAAAGTTGAGCTAAAAGAAGCTCCTATGCAGATATCCAGAGAAAATACTAACAGACGTATAGTGATAGGAGTCAACGTAGGAGCCGATTCTGATACAGAAACATTAGTATCTGAAATACAAAAACAACTTTCGGATAGTTTAGACTTGCCTAGTGGATATTATCTTAACTATGGAGGTCAGTTCGAAAACTTAAAGGCAGCCAAAGAACGATTAGGTATTGCGTTACCAATTGCATTAATTATGATATTTGTGCTTTTATATTTCACTTTCGGATCGTTTAAGCAATCTTTATTGATATTTACGGCTATCCCTTTGTCTGCCATAGGTGGCGTTTGGGCATTGGTTGCTCGTGATTTGCCTTTTAGTATAAGTGCTGGTATAGGATTTATAGCTTTGTTTGGTGTTGCGGTTCTTAATGGAATAGTGTTAATAGGTTATTTTAATCAACTTAAAAAAGAAGGAATGAAAAGTGTAAAAGAAAGGATAATGATAGGAACTATGGTTCGTTTACGTCCCGTTATAATGACGGCATCAGTGGCATCGTTAGGTTTTTTGCCTATGGCTATTTCTAATAGTTCGGGAGCAGAGGTACAGCGTCCGCTAGCTACGGTGGTTATAGGTGGGCTTATAAGTGCTACTTTTTTGACTCTGGTAGTTTTACCTGTTTTGTATAGTTGGTCCGAAAACCTCAATGGTTTCAAAAAGAAATCTATAATTACAATATTGATTGCTTTTGTTAGTTTTAGTTCATTTGCTCAAAAAAAGCAAATAAGCATAGCTGAGGTTGTTGATATGACTATCAAAAATCATCCGGAGGCTAAAAAAGCTTCATTATTGGTTTATAAGATGAACAAATCTGAAAGCAGATGGTATGGTTTAGGTAATACTGATTTTTCTTTACAAAAAAGCGGATTTATAAAAGGAGACGATTCTTATAAAACCGATGAGCTTATAATAAGTCAAAGTTTGTACAGTCCTACCAAGTTTTTCGCAGAGAAAAAACTTTTGAAAGCAGAATATCAGCAGGAAGTATTGAATCAGATAATGACTAATCAGCAACTTATAAATAGAGTTAAGAAAATATATTATAAGTTACAACTTAGCTATAAGTATAGTGAAATATATAAGAAAATAATATCTGATTACGATTTGTTTATAAAGAAATCAGAGATAAGAACCTATTTAGGAGATACTAGTGAGCTGGAAACTATGAGTCTTAGTTCTAAAAGGAATGAATATTTGTTAGCACAACAGAAAAACAGAAATATCACTATTAGTTTAGAATATAAACTGAAATTATATACAGGTTCGGAGGTTGAATTGTCGGCTTATGATGATTTTAATATAGTATTGTTTGAAGATAATGGCTTATTAAAAAGTATATTTATAGATATATCCGAAAGACAAATAGATATATCGGAAAGAAAAAAGAAGTTTATAGCTAGTAGTTTGATGCCCAACGTGACGGTTTCTTATGTAGAACAAAAATATAATACAGGTTATTTGGTTCAAGGAATACAATTAGGACTGTCTGTACCTTTGTTTTTTGGTAAAGAAGCTAGGAATATAAAGTTACAGAAAATACAGACTTCTATAGATAATGAAAACTATAATATGGTGGTTAACGATATTGATATAGAACAAAAACGAATTAAAAATGATATAGATACTTATTTGAAAGGTGTTGGTTTTTATAAAAATCAGGTTGAGGTGGTTAATTTGAAAATGGAAAAGATTTACAATCTTAACTATGAAGCAGGAGAAATAAGTTATTTGGAGCTTTTAAACACTACCGATATGGTTTTGAAAAACAAATTATACTATTGGGAATATATCTATAATTATAATTGTTCTGTAGCCGATTATCAATTTATTACTAATTATTAAAACAAAAAAATGAAATATATATATATAATAATATTTGTATTAGGTTTGTTTATAACCTTACAATCGTGTGAGAGTACCAAAAAAGAAAATAAAACAGAAGAAGAAAGCCATGAAGGACATGATCATTCTGTTAAAAAGGAAGAAAGCGCCGAAGAGGAAACTCATGAAGAGCAAGAGGGAGTAGAACTGAGCCAAGCTCAGATAAAAACTATAGGTTTGGAGTTTGGAGATTTTTCCAAATTAAAAATAAACGACTATGTTTCGGCGACAGGTGTTCTTAGTTTACCTCCCAAATCGGTGGTTTCGGTAAGTGCCAAAGCTGCAGGATTTATATCGTTTACTAAAAATTATATAGAAGGAAGTTATATTGAAAAAGGTGAATTAATAGGTTATTTGAGTAGTTCGGAATACATAAAGATACAAAAAGAATATTTGAAAGCCAAGGCTTCTTTATCTTTTTCAGAAAAGGAATTGGATAGACATAAGTCTTTGTTAGAATCAGGAGCGGTAGTTCTTAAAGATTTTCAGAAAATGAAAGCGGAAAATTATATAGATAGGATAGAGGTAGAGTCTTTGGCTAATCAGCTTAGTTTTTTGGGTATAAAAACTAGTACTTTGACTATAGATAATATGACAAGTAAAATACCTGTGCGTTCACCTATTTCGGGTTCTGTTGCTAGTGTGAGTGCTCATAGAGGTGTTTTTGTAGAGCCAAATAAAGAGATAATGGAGGTGATAGACGAGGACCATTTACACTTAGAGTTAGATGTATTCGAAAAAGATATCGCTCTTATTAAAAACGGGCAAAATATAAGTTATAACGTTCCGTCTTTGGGTGATAAAAGATATAATGCTAAGGTTTTTAAGATAAGTAAACAATTTGATAAAAACAAAAGAACTCTTAATATACACGGTCATTTGGAGGATATTAGACCTCGTTTTATAAATGATATCTTTGTAAATGCTAAAATATGGTTAAACAATAAAACAGTAATGGCTTTACCTGAAGAAGCTATTGTTGAACAAGGGCTGATATCGTATATATATGTAAGTTCAGGTGTCCCTGATGCCGATGGAGGGTTGGTTTTTGATAAAATAATGGTTAAAACGGGTTCTGTAGAAGAAGGTTTTATAGCTGTAGAACTTATAGATACTATAGAGAAAGGATATAAAATAGTTGTAAAATCGGCTTATTATCTGTTAGCTCAGTCTAAGTCGGGGAGTCTAAAGCACGAGCATTAAGATAGCTCAGTTTATCGCTTAAACAAAAAAAGGGTCAGTTATAGATTACCTATAACTATCCCTTTTTACTTCTTTTAATAAATATAGCAAATACTATAATTTATCGTTCAAATATCTCAATTTGGCAGCCCATTTATTTAAGCTTTTACTCATGTTTTCTATATTTTTATTTACTTCATCTACAAAAGAATTGTTAGAACTGAAAAAGCCAATATTGTTTTGTAAAACTCTTATTTCTTTTTCTATTTCTTCTTTTTTCTTTCTTACAAAAAAGAGTTCGTCTTCTAGTTTTTTTCTATTACTAGCTAATTCGTCTATTTTGAAACGGTATAAAATCATTTCAGATTCTGATTTATCTATATTTAAGCTTTTTAAAGAGTCTAATATAAATTTATTGAATTTACTATCCAATTCTTTACTCAAACTACGAGGAGTCTCGAAGCTAGCCCAAGTTTTACTGTAATCATTTATAGAATCTAGACTAGTAGGAGCCTCTTGTGAGCTGATGTCTTCAAAGAATAATTCTTTGTTTTTAAAAGCTTGTGCCTGTATTTCGGTAGGTTTGTTTTTGTTAGATTTCATATTATCAAAAAAGCCATTACAAGCCTCTTTGAACTCTTTCCATATTTTATCTGAATTCTTTCTAGGGACATGACCTATTTTTTTCCATTCAGCTTGTATTCTTTTACATTCATTAGTTGCTAGGCTGCTATCTTCAATAGTATCTAAAGATTTTGCTATTTCCAAAAGAGCTGTTTTTTGTATAAGGTTGTCTTGTTGACTACTTTTTATGTTTTTGTAAAAGCTGTTTTTGGCATTATTATAACCTTTTATAGCATCGTTAAATTTGCTCCAAGCTATTTTTTGTTTAGACTGGAAGGTTTTACCAATAGCGAAGAAAACATCCTTAAGATCTTCCATTTCTTTAATGCTGTTTTGCCAGTCTTCGTGCGTACTATTTTCCTGATAAGCGTAATCGGATATTGCTTGTACCGAGTTTAGTTTAAGCTCGTAATTCTGCTCCATTTCTTTGCGAGCTTGTTTGTTTATTTCGTTTTTAGCGTCATGTATTTTTTTTGTTATTTCGCTAAATTCTTTCCATATTACCTCGCTGAACTCTTTGGCAACTGGTCCAGTCTCTTCTTTCCATATAATGTGAAGTTCTTGGAGTTCGGTAAATGCTTTATTGGTATTGTCTAAAGCTAATAATTCTTTAGCTTTTATCACTATATTTTGTTTTTTCTCCAAATTTAGAGCGTAGTCTTTTTCTCTTAAATCGTTGTTAAGATGTAGTAATTCGTAAAATCGGTTAACATGGTGCTTGTAATTACCCCAAGTTTGATTATATGTAGAAGATGCTGTAGATCCTATATTTCTCCATCTTTCTTGAATTTTATTGAATTCGCCATACATAGTTCTGTAATCAGCGTTTTCTATCAACGTTTTTAGTTCTTCTACTAAATCTTCTCTTTTTTGAAGGTTATCTTTTTGAGATTCTTCTCTTGTCTTATAAAAGCTATTTTTTTTGACTCTGTACTCAGACTGAAGTTCTTCAAACTTGGTTTTGTCAATAGTGGAGTAAAAGAAATCTTCTTCGCTACTTCCATCGGCAGTAAAAGCTTCTTTTTTATCTTTAATTATAAGATTTTGCTTTTTGTTAAATTCATTTTTCAATGTATCAACTATAGGTCTGGTAGTAGAAATATCATCTGATTTAACTAATTCTTTAAATTTTTGATTTAATTCTTCTAAAGATAGAGTGTCCAGATTTTGATATACAGCTATATCTAACTTGTCTGATTGAGTTTCTTCGCTTACTATTTCCGAATTCACTTCAACTTTTACATCTGTTTGCTCTTCTGATATTTCGTTTTCTAACATTTCTTTATGTTTTAAGGTCTAAAATTATTTTATAACTAACGCTTTTAAAATGAATAGTTATTTTTTGTTAAAATTACGAATTGATATAAAATACACAAATTTTTTAGGTTAAATTTTTCAATTATTATTTTTATTTATTAAAGTGAAGCATAAATTATGCTAAAGGAATCATAATATTTGTTTGTAGGAGGAATAATTACTTGTAAATGATTGATTGTCATTTTTGAGATTTCGCTTTTAGACTTGTAAATAAGAATTTATAGAATGATATAAAAAAAAGAGAAAACATATTGTCAAATACAAATAAAGGTGTAAATTTGCAAACTTTAAAACATAATACATAATTAAAATGGAAAGAAATTACGAAACTGTTTTCATACTTAATCCCGTTTTGTCTGAAGATCAGATAAAGGAAACAGTAAAGAAGTTCGAAGATTTTCTTGTAAAAGAAAAAGCAGAGATAGTAGCTAAAGAAGACTGGGGTCTTAAAAAAATGGCTTATACTATTCAAAAAAAGAAAAGTGGTTTTTATCACCTAATAGAGTTTAAAGCTAACCCTAACACTGATACAGAATCAGGATTGGACTTGATAACAAAATTAGAGACTGAATTTAGAAGAGACGATAGAGTAATGCGTAACAGCGTTATAAAATTGGACGGTCCTGCTTTGGCATGGTCAGTTAAGAGAAGAAACAATTCAAAAACTGCTAAAAAATAATAGATATGTCTTCAATAGAACAACAAGCAAAAGGAGGAAAGCAAGGTGATATCAGATATTTGACACCTTTAGATATAGAAACTAAAAAAGAAAAAAAATATTGTCGTTTTTGTAAAAAAGAAATGGACTATATAGATTATAAAGACCCTGAGTTTTTACTTTTCTTGGTTAACGAACAAGGTAAAATATTCCCTAAGAGACTTATGGGAACTTGTACTAAGCACCAAAAAAGAGTAGCTCAAGCTATAAAAAGATCTCGTCACTTAGGTTTAATGCCGTTTGAAGGAGATTTAATTAAATAATTTATAAAATTTAAAGACATGGATTTAATACTAACACAAGACATCGATAATTTAGGTTTTAAAGATGATATAGTTACTGTAAAGCACGGTTACGGAAGAAATTTTTTGATACCTTATAGAGCAGCTATATTAGCTACTGTTTCTCAAAGAAAAGTTTTGGCGGAAACGTTAAAACAAAGAGCTTTTAAAGAAGCTAAAGAAATAGAAATAGCTAATGTTATAGCTAAAAAATTAAAAGAATTAGAAATTAAAATATACGCTAAATCAGGAGTTGGAAACAAATTATTTGGTTCTATCAATAACCTAAATGTAGCAAATTTCTTAAGTAAAAATGATATTTCTGTTGAAAAGAAATTTATAAAAATCTTAGGAGGAACTGTTAAAACTTTAGGTAAGCACAATGTAACAGTAAGATTGCACAGAGCTGTTTCTGTAAGTCTTGACTTTGAAGTTGTATCTGAAAAATAGAAAGTTAAAAATAATAAAAAAGCTCACTTTTAGATAAGTGAGCTTTTTTTATACTATTATATGAAATACAGATTACTAACAAAAGAACAATTTGAAGAGCTAAACTTCGAGTTTTCTAAGTTTTTGGCAAGTCAAAAAATAGATAAAGATCAATGGGAAGACTATAAAAAGGATAATCCAAAGATAGTAGCACAAGAACTTGAAATATTTAGCGATATGGTTTGGGATTCTACCTTAGAAAAGGTAGAGTACTTGGAACATTATAGCGAAAAAAGCTTCAATTTGTTTCGTTTTGAAGAAAAGGGAATGTCAAGAATACTTGTAGAGGTAAACAAAGAAGGTATTAACTTGATAGAGAATGAAGGTTTTGATTGGTTTATAAAAAACAATAAAGACTCCTGTGTCGAATATAGTACTGGTTTTAAGAAATATAGTAAGGGTAAAAAACAAGATGCTTTCGATTTGATAGAAATGGGAAGTGTAATATCGGAAGGTAATATTTACAAAAATATTGAAATAATAATAAGTGAAAAATAGGGTGTAATTACTTGATTTATAGTAAATAAATCTTATTTTTGCATTTTAAAATATAATAAAAGATCTTTTTAAATGATAAATAGAAGACATATTCGAGTGAAAATAATGCAGTCAGCTTATGCTATGAGATTGTCAAAAAACACAACACTGGAAGGTGAAAAAGGTTTTTTACTTAATAGTATCCATAAAATGCAAGACCTTAGCGTCTTGATGCTTGACTTAATGCTGGAGGTGAGTAACCTAGCAGAGAGTAAAATTAATTTGAATAAATCTAAAATAAGAGCAACAACTGAGGACTTGAATCCTAATACTAAGTTTGTTGATAATGTAGTTTTAGATTCTATAAAAATGAGTCCTAGCTTTAGGGCATGCAAAGAAAATATAGAAGAACCTTTTTGGGAAGATAAAAAACAATGTGTTTTGGTTATTTATAATTTGTTAGTGAAAACTGATTTTTATAAAGAATATATGTCTACCACCGAAAGTACTTACGAGGATGATAAGAACTTTATAATTAGTTTCTTTAAAGAAATAATAGCTAAAGAAGAAATCCTTCATGACTTTTTTGAAGATGAACATATATTTTGGGTTGATGATATTCCTGTTATAAACACATATGTATTAAAGAAACTTAAAAATCTGAAAGAAAAATCTTTTTACAAAGTAGAAGATGTATTAAAAAACTTCGATGATATGGAGTTTTCTACTTCTTTGTTTGAAAATTACTTTACCGAAGGAGTTAGCTTAGAAAAACAGATAATAGAAAAAACACCTAACTGGGAATTTGACAGAATAGCTCTTTTGGATGTTATTTTGATCAAATTGGCCCTTTGTGAGTTTAATTTCTATTCGAGTATACCTTTTAGAGTTACAATAAACGAATATATTGAGATATCTAAAGAGTATGGTAACGAAAAAAGTGGTATGTTTATAAACGGGATTTTAGATAGAATATCTAAAGAATACGAGAAAAACAATACTGTAACCAAAAAATAATTAAACCCAATAATATGAATAATTTATACTTAGTAGCTGAAACAAGTTCTTCTATGAACAATATGATCTTTTTCCCATTAATGTTTGCTGTTTTATATTTTTTTATGATAAGACCGCAGATAAAGAAACAGAAAAATGAAAAAAAGTTTCAAAAAGAAATAACAAAAGGTAGTAAAGTAGTTATGACTAGCGGAATTCACGGTAAAATAGTTGAATTTATAGAGAAAGATAACACTGTTATAATAGAAACTACAGCAGGAAAGATGAAGTTTGAAAGAAGTTCTATTTCTTTGGAAATGAGTAAGAAATATACAGAAGAAACGTCTAAATAAGAGTTTTTTTTTATAAATATATAGGAGTCTTAAAAGTAATTATATATTACTTTTAAGACTCCTTTTTATTTTATATATTTATCAATATAATTATAAAACAAAATGTTAAAGCAATCGGTTAATGTAAAGAGTAGAGATAATAAGATAAAAACGTTTATATT
>JABSPL010000147.1 GCA_013215105.1 Flavobacteriaceae bacterium | reverse complement strand
GGTTGGAGTACTTAGTGCTAAGAAAATGTGTGCTGAAAACGATGACTTGGAAAACGTGATGATTTCACCAATAAATGGTAGTTTCGATAACTTTCCTAATACAATTTTGTTTTTGGCTAAAAACGACATCACTTATCCTGACCAGCAACTAGCAACTCAAAAACTAATAAAGGCTAAGGTTAATATTAAAGTAATAGAAGGAGATGGAATGCCTCATATTTGGCCATTTCTACCAGTGATGAAAGAAGCTAAAAATGCTCTAAAAGAGATAATCAATATATTAAATAATTAAAAGTCAAGGGACGATAAATGAATAAGGTAAAGATTTCCGATAAGGTATCAAGCAAATAGAAACCAGAACCAAACAGCTTATAAAATTATTGAATCAAGTAAAGAGTTTTATAAAAAAACTACCTGTTATACTTAGGGTGTGGCTCAGGAGCAATCACAGATAAACTTACAAAAGTAAAAAAAACTATTGAGGTAATTGATATTTCGTAGGGCATGTTATGATTTACTAGAAGACAAGCTAAAGAGATCTCGATAGGCAACATAAATTTATATAGCCTCTCTTGGTTTTACTCAGTACAAACACTAAAGTTTATTGCTTCATAGGTACCTACTTTGGTATACTAAACTTTAGTTATCATTAAGAAAAAATAAAAAAAAGCGAAAAAACAATTGTGTGATTAAAAATATAACCTATATTTGCATACTAAATATAACGTATATCAAGTATGAGTTACTCATTATCCTTTACCAAATCAATATTAGTAGTCATTTTTATATCTGATAAAATAAGACAAAAGCAATTTGAATTTTTATCAACCGCTGATATTTCAAAATACTTAAGCATTGCTAAGCCTACTTTAGTTAAAATACTTCAGAACTTAAACGCTGCAAATATTATAGAGACTAAGGAAGGGAAGCAAGGAGGTATCAGGTTAATGAAAAAACCTTCTGATATAACTGTTTTAGAAATTTTGGAAGCAACAGAGAAAGGGAAGCCTTTGTTTCAAACTTCATTTAACATTATGGCAGAAGGTAAAAGGCCCGATAATGCACAAGAATCAATTAAACATATTTTAAGTAGTGCCGAAAATAAATTAAAAAACGAATTGTCAAAAAAGACTATTGCCGAAATATTGGTGGAAATGAACAATTAATTTTTTTTAACCTAACTAGATATACGATATATAAAGTAAATACATATGAGATTTTCAAAATTCTTTTCCAACGTACAAGAAACACCCTGGTATCGTTCTTTACTAAATCCTGTAATCGATGAGATTACTACAAAGGGAAAATTACTAGATATAGGAACAGGTACAGGTAAATTAATTCAGATACTTTTAGATAAAAAAAAGGTTGATTGTATTGGTGTTGATACAAGCTCTGAAATGATACTTGAAGCCAGAAATAAAGTAAAGGGAACAAATGTCAAACTATTTGAAGTTAAGGCAGACGCCAATTTACCTTTTGAAAAGAGCAGCTTTGATTACGTGACAATTTGCAATGTTCTTTTTCATTTAAAAGATGAAAGTATTGATTATATCCTTAATGATGCTCTAAGTTTATTGAAAAACAAAGGTAGGATAATAGTTCTCACACCAACAGGTAATGGTAATTTTCTGAGTTTATCTAAAAGTTTTTTCTCTTTAAAAAACTTGAGTATCTACATTTGGTTTTATGCTACCAGAAATCGTGCTGGTCCTTGGACAAAAAACAAATATCTGGAGCAGTACTCAATCAAAAATGGCTTAGAATACAAGCGAGAAATTGTGATGAAAGGATTTGCTCAACTTGAAATAATATATAAATAGTTTTTTACACAATATCAATACAATCAATCTTTAATATAAAAATTTAAAATAAATAAAATGAATAACTTAATTATCAGAAAATCAACATTAATAATAGTAATATTTTTAATAAGTCTTGGGGCTTTTGCTCAAAAAGACAAACAGAAACAAAGCAAAACTGAAATATCAGTAGAAATAGACCCAGCAACCTTCGGGTTTGAAGGTTATGGAATACACCTAAGGCTGAAACCTAAAAATAGTGAACACTTACTAGTAGGAATAGGTGTTTATGCAATGGATCTCCCTAATGTATTGGTCGATTTTAATAAAAAGAATAAAGGCAAAGGATGGAATGTTCGCTTGGACCAAGGTTATAGTGTGTTTGGAGAACATCATTTTTCGCAAGTAAACAAAAAGTGGTTTGTTGGAGCTCAATTGGCAATACAAGAATATAAAATTGAAAACAAAACTATTGTTGGAAGCGAAAAATTAACAAACTCTTTACTAATGGCATATGGAGGTTATACTTGGCAACCATTTGACTTTGGATTATACATAAAGCCTTGGGCCGGGATTGGGTACAGCTCTACTCTATCGGGTACAAACACACTTGGTGATTTGGAATACGATATTGCTCCAGTTACTATGTTTACCACTCTACACCTTGGTTACACTTTTTAGTCTTTAAATAATTAATCTTTATAATATAAATAAAATGAATACAAAAACAAAAAACACAATAGGGAATAGCATTAACTATTTACTTTCAACAGTACTAATAATTAGCGGAATTCTAAAACTCGTAGGGTTTGAGCCATACAAAGAAATGATTATGAGGTTAAGCCCTCATTATTATGAGAATATTTACATAATCGGAATTGTAGCAATAGTATCGGGAATTCTCTTTGCAATCCCAAAAACATTTATTTTCGGATTTATAGCTACTTTAGTATTCCTTGGCGGAACTATATCGGCACATATGCAAATTGGAGATGATTTCAGCCCTCAAATTGTATTTGTTTGCCTTACGGCAATTACTTCATATTTGAAAAAACCTCAATGGTATAAAACCCAATAATCGCCCAAATTACCTAGTAAAACTCATTAATTATAAATAGTATTTCTTATGACATTAGTCTTCCTTGGTTCGGAAATTTACCTGATATTCTAGGTTCATACATAAAAAAAAGGCAGTTATAAATTTATAACTGCCTTTTTTTTATAGGTTTTATTTGTATTTACTCCAATTCATTCTTATCCATATCTAATAAAGAAAAAGTAATATTGCCATATGAGTCATACATCGACACATAGCCCACATGTATTTCTGACTTATATAGCTTTGCTGTAGCAACTAGAATACGAGTATCGCTTGAAGAATCTTCTTCTTCAGTGATAAGATCTTTTTCATTTATAACAGATTTATATTCGGTATTATCAACCGTGATGATAAGGTCATACTTTTCAGCAGAGGGACTTTCATACCGTACGCCATCTATATATTCTTCAAGACCTTCTTCTATATATGATAATATTACAGTCACCCCTTGGTCTTCCATAGAATAGGTTTCCTCTACGATATAGTTAAGATATACTGATAAATTTAATGTTTCAGGGGTACTTTCGAAATCTGCCGCCGCTTCTTTAATTGTACGATCTCCGATTTCAATTTTAAAAATATAATGTCCTTTGTCATTGTAAGATTCTTTGGGCTTAGATCCTTCTTTCACATAGGAACCAGTCCAAATATGATAGCCTTCAACAATTACTATAGTTCCTAATCTATCGTCGACCTCTACTATATAAGGTATTCTGGATGAACAGTCCTCAAGAGTAACCCAATTTTTATCTGTCTCTTTGTATGAAAAATCATATGTATATCCTTCGTATGTATCTTGAAAAGTCTCTGATAATACACAATCTTCATCCGTTCTGCCAGCTAGTTTACGGACCATTAATTTCCTCGATTTTTTGGCAGATATTTCGGGTTTGCTGTTTCCATTTGTCTGTTCCTTATATTCCTTTGATTCTAAAGCCTCATTTATTTTAATCAATTCTGCTTTGGTTTTTTCCTCAGACGATAAAGAATCACTATCCTCATCGCAATAAGAGAACAATAATAACATGGACAATAATAATACTGATTTTAAATGTTTCATAATTTTATTTTTTTTAAAAATAAACACGTTTAATACATTGTTTATAAAATGATTAGAGCGCAAAGATATACTTTTTTTTGTTTTACCCAAAATACAATTAACTACACTACAAGTAATTAGGTTTTTAAGTGAAGTGTTTACTGTCAAAAAAACACAATCAATATCCAATAATATTTTTTTATATTTTGACTTATTTATTAATTTCTTCTGGCTACCTAAAAAGGGAAATCAATATACGACAAGCTTCAATACTACATATATAACACTGATTACTCTAATTAAAAACAACCATAATTTATAACTGATCTATTTAAGCAGTGGTCTAGTCCCCTATTAATCGGACAAAATTCTTTTTCTTTTCAAATATAGTGAAAATATCACTAAATTAGCTATCGCAAGACGCTTCCAAAGGTGATTTTTGAACCGATGGTTGCATTTCAGGGTCTCTATGACCCT
>JABSPL010000146.1 GCA_013215105.1 Flavobacteriaceae bacterium | reverse complement strand
TTTTAATATAAATTTAATATTACCATAAATAATTACGTAGTTAACTATATAATTATTGTTTTCGCATAAAACATTAAACTTTATGGATAAAGATTACATGAAAGAATTAGGTTATAAAGCCTTAGATAGCAGATTTAAAAGGATTAGTGATAGGATGATTCACGATATAAGAAAGCTATATAAAGAGATAAATATAGATATAGAACCCAGTTGGTATTTGATATTTGGGTTATTGCGAGACAATAATAAAATATCTATAACAGAAATAGCTCAGAAGATAAATTATTCTCATCCTTCTGTAGTAATAATGATTAAGAAGATGGTTATAAAAGGATATATAAATACTAGAAAAGATGATATCGATAAAAGAAAGCAGGTAATAGAACTCACAGATAAGTCAAAGAACATACTTCCTGAGTTAAAAACACTATGGGAAGGTTGCGACAGAGCTATATTACAATTAATAGATAAAGAATTGGCTATAATCGGTTATTTGGACAAAATCGATTTAGAATTAAACAATTCTTCTTTTTATGACAGATTTAAATATGAATACTTAAAAAACAAGAAACATGAATAGATTTTTAACTTTATTAATATTATCGGTACTTATTACCAATAATATTTCAGGACAAAGCAAAGAAGATAGTATAGTAAAACTATTGAAAGAAAAAATGGAGGAACAGAAGATTCCTGGTTTACAGTTTATAATTATAAAAAACAAAAAAATTATAGTCTCGGAAAACATAGGTATGGCAGACGTAGCCTTTTCTGTACCTGTAAATGATAATACTATATTCTCGATAAATTCTATATCTAAAGTATTTGCAGGCACAGCTATAATGCAATTGGTAGAGAGAGGTAAAATAAAATTATCGGAGACAATATCTACTTATATAGATGATTTACCTCTAGAATGGCAAAAAGTAACTTTAAGGCAAGTTATGGGGCATACATCTGGTTTACCTGACATTGAAGACACTAAAAACGGAGGGCTTATAGGAGGTAAAGGATATGACTATGCCTGGACTAAGGTTAAAGAAATGCCTTTACAATCCAAGGCAGGCATAAGATTTAGTTATAACGCTACAAACTATCTGTTGGTTCAGAAAATAATTGAAAAATATGGTGAAATGCCTTTCGAAGATTTTATTTACAAGAACCAATTTAAAGTAGCAGGAATAAAAAACATTTATTTCGGGAATTCTTTTGATGTAATGAAAAATAAGAGTTCTACATATTCTTATTACTTAAAAGATAAGATTACAAACAAGTATATAAAGGGAGATATGTTATTTGAGATATCGGAAGAATTCGCTAGTGAATTAAGAGCCGATGCAGGAGCTTTTGCCACATCTATAGAAATATCAAAATGGATTATATCTTTACAGAAAGGCGAATTTATAAGTAAAAAAAGCATAGACATTATGTGGAATCCTGTAAAGTTAAATGATGGTAGTCATGGAGGTTTCGGTGGTTTCTTAAATGCTTACGCTTTGGGCTGGCCTGTAATAAACAGGGGTATTCTAGGAGGTGTTGCTCCCATAGGAGGTGGTAGAGCTTCATTTGTAATATATCCTAAAGAAAATACAACCATCATATTGTTTACAAATCTTACTGGTAGTTCTCCACATAAGATTGTAGAAAACATATCTAAGGTATACTTTGAAAATTTGAAATGATACTATTATAAATTATTCAGATTAGCAATATTGTTTTTTTGTATATCAAATTATAGATGAATATAAATACTATTTAATCTCATATATAATTTAACAACGAACAAAGAAACAATCCCCCCTCTTCCCCATAGTTTTTCTGAATTATATAAATCAAGTATAGTCAATCTATACTTGATTTTTTTTATTATCTAAATAAACATAATATACAGGGCAAACTCACACTATTAAAGAGTGTTTTAATGTTATTATGTAATTAAAAACTAGGTTTTAATTGTTGATTATTGTAAATTAAAGGGTGATTAATTCAATTTTTCCAATTGAAAACAACACTTAGCCTATAAATATTATTTAGCGATATAACCGACCCTAGAAGCCATATAAACAGACATCACAACATGGTTGACATCCTTCTTATAGGAGTTATTTCGGTTATTTCTGAGGCAGAAACATGGAAACAAATGGTTGAATTCGCTAAAGCAAAAGAAGAATTTTTAAAGACATTTTTGGAGTTGCCTAATGGAATTCCTTCGGAGGATACTATAAATAGATTATTTTCATCTATAGACCCTATTGAGTTTGAAAAATGCTTTAGTAAATGGGTTAATTCTTTTGTTAAAAGTGATTTAAATCAAATTTTAGCTATAGACGGAAAAACAATCAGAGGAGCGAAACAAGCTGGTAAAAAGTCAAATATACATATGGTCAGTGCTTGGGTATGTGAAACAAATATGGTTTTAGTAATTGTTTAATTTTATAAAATAAATCTAAATTGACTTAATCAACTGCTAATCATTGATTTGCAGTTGATTAAGTCAATTTAAAGATGTATATTTGCAATCTTATAAACAAGCGCTATGGATAAGATGAAACACAATCGTTTATATTTGGCTTTATGGATATTTATTATATGTTTTGAAGTAAACTCTCAGACTTCTAATGTTTTTTGGTCTAAGTTAGATAATGAAATTTCCTCTAGAAGTATAGATACAATTAATAAAGAGAAACATAAATTATTTAAACTAGATTACAAAGCTTTACGTAATAGCTTAAGTTTACTCCACGAAGGAACTTCTAAAAGAAGAAGTATTTCAAAAAAAAGAAGTATTTCAAAAACTAATTTTTTATTTTTCCCAAACTCAAAAGGAGAAATAAGTAAATATATAGTTAATGAAGCTTCCGTAATGAATCCTTTATTGCAAAGTAAATATCCTCATTTACGATCGTATATCGGTTTTAATGTAGATGTTCCATCGGAAACTATTAGATTTAGTCTTGATGATAATGGAGTTAGAGCATCTGTTTACGGATCTGATAGAAAGACTCATTATATAGAACCTATTATGGGTCAGTCTGATAATTATATTTTATATGCTAGGGGTTCTAGAGAAGAAAAATCTGATTTTGAATGTAACTCTGATAATATAGTAGCTTATAACGATTCTAATGTTGAAAACAGAGAGATTTTGAGTGATTCTAAATTGCGTAAATTCAAATTTGCTTTAGCATCCACAACAAAGTATACAAATTATCATATATCTAAATATGCTATTGAAAACAATATTTCTGTAGGTAGTCTTAGTGAATTTCAGAAAAAATCAATAATAATAGCGGAATACAATGTACTTCTAACTGCAATTAATGGGGTTTTTGAAAGAGATTTATCTGTAAGATTTTTATTAGTCGATGAAATAGAAAAGATAATATTTTTAGAAAATGATTCTTATTCTAATGGAGTTTCTATGTTGTATGAAAACCAATCAATATGTGATGATGTGATAGGTGAGAGTAATTATGATATAGGACATGTTGTAGATGTTGGAACTGGAGGGGTGGCTTCGCTAGGCAGTCTTTGTCGTTCTTATTCTAAAGCACAAGGTATGACAGGACTTCGTAGCCCTATAGGGAATAAGTTTTATGTAGATTTTATGTCTCATGAATTAGGTCATCAATTTGGAGCAGAACATACCTTTAGTAATTCTTGCGGAAACAATAAGAGTCAAAGAACTAGTGTTGAGCCGGGTAGTGGGACTACTATTATGTCTTATGCGGGTAATTGCTGGCCTAATGTACAATCGTCTTCCGATGATTATTTTAATGTAGTGAGTCTTAATCAGATGCAGAGTACTCTCAAATATTCAAGTTGTGGAGTTACTTCAGATTTGGTAAATTTACCTCCAAAATTATCAGGTCTTAAAGAATCGTATAAAATACCTAAATCGACTCCTTTTATACTGGATGTTATAGGTAATGATGATGGAGGAATTGAGCCTATAACATATTGTTGGGAACAAACAGATGTTAGTACTAATACATATAATCTATTATCAACTAATACAATTGGACCTATGTTTAGGTCTATGCCACCATCAACCCAGAGTAAAAGATTTTTTCCTAAAATGAATACTATTATTACAGAAAATAATAGTTCTTATTGGGAAGTATTACCTTCTGTGGCAAGGGAAATGACATTTTCAGTAACAGCAAGAGATAATGATAATCAAGGAGGACAGGTTTCTCATATGTCTACTATAGTAGAGGTCATAGCAACTGAAGAGGCTTTCAATTTAACTAGTCAATCAAATATAAGTGATACATGGGAAATTGGTGAAGAAGCAGAAATTACTTGGGATTTAGGAAATAGTGATATAGCACCTATATATTGTAAGTTTGTAGATATCTATTTATCTATAGGGGATGATGTAGATTTTAATTTCATTTTAGCTAAGAATGTAGATAATAATGGTTCTTATAGTTTTATTGTTCCCCAAAGTATTAAAACTGAAAAAGCTAGAGTTATGGTTAAAGCAAGTGATAATATTTTCTTTTCTATAAATAAAACATTTTTTAATATAAAAACGGATAAATTTAAAGTTAGTTTCGATGATATATCCAAAAACATATGTGATATTGATGAAGTTAGTTTTGATTTTACATATAATTCTTTACCTGATTTTTCTGAAAATGTAAGTTTTAAAATGGAAAACATAGCTGAAGGATTAGAGTATGTTTTTGATCCTGTAGGTGCTTCTGCTGATGGTACTAGAGGGAGTGTTACTATATCGGGTTTTTCGGATGTTCCTAAGGGAGATTACTCGTTTAGTATAGTATATGGAATTGACGACATTATTGAGAAAACTACTATCTATGTACATAGCTATTCTATAGATATTGGAGAGGCTAACTTACTGACAGGAGGTATTGGGGAAACAAAAGTTTTGACACCTTATATTTTGAAGTGGGAAAATAACGAAAACGTAAAAGATTATTATATAGAAATATCTGAAGATAATAGTTTTAATAACTACAAAATTAAAGAGATTAACAAAGATGGAATTTATAATATAAATAATTTGAATTCATTTGATTCTGGTGTGACTTATTATTGGAGAGTAAGAGCTGAAAATAATTGTGTAAACAAATATTCAGAGGTGTATAGTTTTGTTTTTGATAAACAATCTGATAGAAAATACACAAACAATATAGAAGCAATTATACCAGATAACAGCTTGTTAGGGGTAGTAAGTTATATAGATATACCAGATAATATATTAATAACTGATATAAATGTATTATTAAATATTGAACATGGCTATGTGTCGGATTTGATTATAAATGTTTTCCATCCTGATGCTGAAGTTGATAGAGCGAGAATTATAAATTATAATACGGCAGTAGGTGTTAATTATACTACTCAAGTTTCGCAGTACCTTCAGACATCTTAAACAAGGGTTAATAAGCTAGTTTTAAACCTTCCTTGTTTTGTCTTAAAAAACTAAATTCCTCACAATTACTTATAATTTTAGATGTAATACCTACTAAATCAATACT
>JABSPL010000145.1 GCA_013215105.1 Flavobacteriaceae bacterium | reverse complement strand
TTTAGTACTCGAGATGGGACTTGAACCCATACGGACATTACTGCCCACTGGATTTTAAGTCCAGCGTGTCTACCAATTCCACCACTCGAGCAGAGTGTATAGAGCGAAAGACGGGATTTGAACCCGCGACCTCCACCTTGGCAAGGTGATGCTCTACCAGCTGAGCTACTTTCGCGTTTATGTTAAGAACTTGTGCATTGTCATAATGCGAGTGCAAATGTAAAGCATTTTAACGATATAAAAAGGTTTTTTTTTGTTTTTTTACTTCAATAAACACATATATCTATCTTACAATTACTTATGTTTTTTATAAAATAAAATAGATATTTTTAGAAAATAATGCTTGTTTATTCTAAAGAATACTATATATTTGCACCCGCAAAACAATGGTACCTTAGCTCAGTTGGTAGAGCAATGGACTGAAAATCCATGTGTCCCTGGTTCGATTCCTGGAGGTACCACTTTCTAAAGAGATTATCTTAATTATTAAGATAATCTCTTTTTTGTTTTACACATATCTCTTGCCAATAAAACCCAAATTGAAACAAATATAAACCTAACAGAATACATGAGTTCTGACCACCTATAAACCACAATACAAAGCCAAACACTAAACCATATTATTTGACGCAGAAAAGCCATTGAAAATCAATTCCCAATGGCTTTTAATATTATAATATCTGCGAATTTATTATCCTTTATAAGCTTCAAACAAAAGTATAAAATCTTTCAATTCAGAAGCATTTATTTTATGAGTAGAATCTTCCATCAAAGAAATAAGGTAGTTTAAGCATTCTAATTTGCTAGGAGCCATATCCTCGACTTCATCAGGTAACTGCTCACCTTCTTCTTGTTCTTCTTCCTCTGGTTCTTCTATACTTTTATCCTCAGGTATAGGGATATTAAAATTACCAAATTCTTCTAAGTGTTCATAAGTCAAACGAATAGCCTTCTTTAACCTTGGTAGGTTTTGTTCAGAAAGTGCCTCTCTGAATTTCTTTAATTTATCTACCAAAAACTCTGCATCTATATCATTGGCGATGCTTTTCTTTACCTGCTTTAATAATTCCGAAGACTTAATATTTAATTCGCTCATTCTTTTTTTATGTATTTATCTGTGAGCAAATTTAATTCAATAATAATTATAACTAAAATTATTGAATGTATATTTTACTCTGTTTTATAAAATATTTCCTACAGCCTTATTCTAGCTTAGTAAAAAATGTGTTTTCATACTCACTTAACAAATCAGGATGTGTTATTTTAACTATGTCAGCAAGGACTAAATCGGGGCGTATACTGGCTAATTCGAAAAACATTATGCTACCAGAATCTTCTCGACTTATATAGTTGTATATATTGTTTTGTTTGTATGACTTTAGGTTTGTATAATATTTGTTTTTATCGGCTAATTGCTCTTTGGAATAAAACATACCTGGAGAAAACCAAAAATCAGAGTCTTTAGCTTTTGTGAATACCGATTCGAAACTCAGGTGTAGGCTCCCTACTCCTTCGCTGTCTTTCCATACATAGTCGGTACTGGCATCTTCAAAAAACTTAGCCATATAACTACCTCCTGCAGGCACATTCCACATACCTTGAAACATACTTCCCGAAAAAACACTAGGTATATTCTCAGCCGTTTTAGATATTTCTTTTATATTATTATATTTGCTTTCTATCTCCTTATATATACTATCTCCTAATTTCTGCTTATCATATAGCAAAGCAAAAAACTTAACCCATTCGGCTCTAGCCAAAGGATGTTTTTCGAGCCAAGCACCACTACTAACTACGGGTAAGTTTAGTCTTTTGTACTTATCGTCCGAACCATTAAAACCACTATAGTCTATCAATAAATCGGGGCTTAGCTTTACTATAAGTTCTATATTTGGTTTATTAGAATTTCCCAAATCGGTTATTTGTCCTATATCTACTAATTTTTTAGTCTTTGGAGAAGAAATGTATTTGGTAGTAGGAAAACCTATAATACTATTCTCTTCGGATAAATACTCCAAATAAGAAACATGAGTAGTAGAGGTTATAATTACTTTACTAATAGGTGTTTTTATTATAGGTAAATCGGTTTTTAGACTCAGATCATTTCCTTTTTTTACTATTATATACTCTGCAGTCAACTCTGCTTTAGTATTAAAAATAGATAATTTACTATATCCTTTGTAGTTTTCTATACCAAAACCTTCAGCATAGTTCAACTTTACTACCGATGATATTTCTTGTGTATTTACTTGTTTTTTCTCCTGCTTACAAGCAAAAACAAAGCTAATAAGCACTATAACTCTAATTATATTTTTCATGCTTTATTTTAAAATAATTCTCCCTGACTCACAGGTTTACTTACTCCTAAATGTTTGTATGCAAGCTCGGTCAAAGCTCTACCTCTCGGGGTTCTCAGAATAAAACCTTGCTGTATAAGAAAAGGCTCGTAAACCTCTTCTATAGTCTCAGGATTTTCGCTAACAGCAGTTGCCAAAGTAGAAACTCCGACAGGACCTCCGCTGAACTTCTCTAGTATTGTCCTTAGTATTTTATTATCCATTTCGTCCAGCCCGTTAGCATCTACATTAAGAGCATTAAGGGCATAACGTGATATTTCTATATCTATATTTCCGTTACCTTTTACTTGAGCAAAATCTCTAACTCGTCTTAATAAAGAGTTAGCAATACGGGGTGTACCCCTACTCCTACCTGCTATTTCTATTGCCGATTCTTCAGAAATTCTTGTTTTTAATATCTGCGAACTCCTCTGAATTATAGTACTCAAAAACGGAACGTTATAATATTCTAATCGGCAATTAATACCAAACCTAGCTCGCATAGGAGCCGTCAAAAGTCCTGAACGAGTGGTTGCTCCCACCAAAGTAAACTTTTCTAAATTCAGCTGAACCGACCTAGCATTAGGACCTGACTCTATCATTATATCTATACGATAATCCTCCATTGCCGAATATAAATACTCTTCTATAACTGGACTCAGCCTATGTATCTCGTCTATAAAAAGCACATCTCTTTCTTGTAGGTTGGTAAGCAAACCTGCCAAATCACCCGGTTTGTCTAGTACTGGCCCTGAAGTTATTATTATATTAGAATCTAATTCGTTGGCCAATATATTGGCTAGAGTCGTCTTTCCTAGACCAGGAGGACCGTGAAACAAAGTATGGTCCAGAGCTTCACCTCTCATATTAGCAGCTTTTACAAATATTTTTATATTTTCCAGAACATTGTCTTGACCTGTAAAGTCATCAAAACTAAGAGGCCTTAGTTTTTTCTCTACTTCAAGTTCTGTCGGGTTCAAATTTTCTTTACTAGGATCTAAATTCTCATTCATGCTCTAAATAATATGGATATAAAACAAAGGTATGTATTTTATTGAGATAGGCAATTTATATCTTTTAACTAACCATTCTAATATGTCTAATAAATAGTCTTATCTCAATACATAAACAGTTAATATCATAGTAATTTACAGCGTTTTTTAGCATACATTTGTTATTCTCCTTAATTTAAATTTAAAGAGAAGGCTACTTGAAAATTATTGAATACTTAAGAACGATGAAAACAGAGAAAATAGTTATTTGCGAAGACCACCCTATATATTCTAAAGGGATAGAAGACTACTTACAAGAACATTTTGAAATAGCAGGTAATTTCAAAACAGGAGCAGAAGCCATACACTATATTAGAGAGAATAAGGTCGATATATTATTGCTAGATTTAAATTTGCCTGATATGAACGGAATAGAGGTCATAGAACAACTAAACGACAAACAAATAAAAACAGTAATTATAAGTATGTACAACGACAAGATACTTATAAACAAACTCAAGTTTCGCAGTACCTTCAGACATCTTAAACAAGGGTTAATAAGCTAGTTTTAAACCTTCCTTGTTTTGTCTTAAAAAACTAAATTCCTCACAATTACTTATAATTTTAGATGTAATACCTACTAAATCAATACT